>CAXBOF010000295.1:0-3803 GCA_963977205.1 uncultured Phycisphaera sp.
TTCCTTCGCCTCGACCGCCTGGTGCAAGCCCATCTGCCATTGGCGCCCCTCGAGCACGCGGCCTGTCGAACGATCTACGATCTCGATCTTGCCGTCACGGATGATGTAATCATCTCCACGGATCTGCACTTCTTTGGCGACCAGTGCTGTGCGCACGAGTTCCTCGCTGCGGCGAGGCCCGGTCCAGAACGCCGGCAGTTGGCCGGTCAGTTCTCGCAGCCGCTCGCGCCCGGTTTCTGTCATCTCCACGTGGCGCATCTTCTGGTCGACTTTGTAGTCCACGTCGGGTGTCAGGTCGCGCGCGATCTCGGCCGCGATCTTGTGGTGCTTGCCCGCGGCATCCTCGCCGCTGCCCTCTCCCATTTCCTCGGCTGCGATGATCGCGGGCGTCACGGCCTCATCGATCAGTACGCTGTCGGCTTCGTCGATGATGACCGCGTTGAAGCCGCGATGCACCACGCGGGACATCCACTCGGCCTCACCCTTGCCCGTGATGCTTTCCAGAATCGTTCCCGAGAGCGAAACAGCGGGGGGGACATACAGCCGATCGCGCAGGTAATCGAACACCACCTGCTTGTCGGCGGCGTACGTGATATCCATGTCGTATGCCTTGCGGCGATCGTTCTGCTTGGTGGATTCGACCACCACTCCGACGCGCATCCCGAGTCGGCGATACACAGGCCCGGTGATCTCGGCGTCTCGGCTCGCAAGGTAATCGTTGACGGTCAGCACATGCACGCCGCGACCAGACCAGCCCAACAAAGCCGTCGGCAGAATCGCCGTGACCGTTTTTCCTTCGCCGGTTGCCATCTCCGCGCACGCACCATCGGCCATGATGAGCCCGCCGACGACCTGCTCCGGGTAGAGCGAAAGCCCCAGCACACGCCGGATGACCTCGCGTGTCACCGCAAAGGCCTCGTCGATCGCTGTATCTCTGTCTTTGCCAAGCAAAACAGCCTGCCTTGCCTGAACGATGGAATCATTCAGGTTCGCATCACTGAGATCGCGCAGCGAATCAGACCGTCGCACGATCGCATCGGCCCGCTGGGTGCGGTCATACCGGAGTTGACGGTGCGCGTGTCGGCCGCGGAACCACGCGCCGAGCACATCGGCTCCGGTCGGTGGGGGTGTACGCTTGATGTGCCTGGCAAGGTGCGGCCAGAGCCTGCGTGAGGCCGGAGTCAGCTGTGTTCCCGCGAGATTCATTGACGCCGACCATCGAAGAACTGTTGCACACGTGTCGTCACCCGACTCAGGAGTGTGCTGGGCTCAAGTCTCACACGCACCTTGGCGCGTCGGCCCGGCAGCAGACCCTCGGTGGATTCGGGAGTGACATCAAAGAGCGTAAACGTCTCGAGCGTTTCGTCGTTCTGTCTCGGGTTGGTCACGAGTTCGCCGCCGGTGATCGCCGAGAACTGCATCGCTTCGATCTGGCGTGAACCTGCGGGCCAGACGCGGGTGACATCGCCCTTGATAGTGCGTGCGCTGTCGCCTGGGATCTTGATCTGGGCCGAGGCGTCCTGCCGCACAAGTTCAGGAACAACATGGCCGGCCTTGGTGTCGGTCACAGCAGCCCGCACCACAATGCTGTTCTCCGGGAGCACGACCCCGATGACGGTGCCACGCTCAAGGAAGCGACCCGATAGGTTTTCAAGATCCAGCCCAGAGCCGCCACCAGCCGCGAATAGGCCCGCAGCTGTCGCGCGGATTGTGAGGGCTCCAATCTGACGTTCGTACTCCTCGACCTCGGCCACGGCGCGGTCATACCGAGCCTGAGCGATGCGGAGCGACGCGGCCCCGCGTGCGGCGGCATCATCGAGTGTCGCCTGCGCGTACGCCGCCCTTGCGCGGGCAGCTCTCGCGTCGGCCTCGTACGAAGGATTTTCCATCAGGGCGATCACGTCGCCCGCCTCAACGATGGTGCCGGGTTCAATCAGCAGTTCCTTGGCGTACCCCGGTGAATCAGCACGTACGATCTGGAGATCCACCGATTCGACAACGCCCGGCAGGGTGCTCGATGCGGGCAGCGGAATGACCGCAAAGAGCAGGACGATCGGGAACGCCACCGCTGCAACGATGCCGATGGATTTGGAACGTCGCCCGAGCAGGACAGGCGAGGTCAGCATGAACCACACGCCTTTGGCGGCGGGCCAGACGAGCCAGATCACGCCGAAGATCACCGCAAGCACGAGCCCGAGCGAGAGATACTTCGAGGAAATTAGCACCAGAATCGAGAACGTCACGAGCAGTCGGTACGGCATCGAGAGCAGCTGATACACGATCAGCAGGCGGAGTTCGGAGCGATCACGCACATACGGCGGCCGGACGCTGGGCACACCGAATCCGAATTTCTGGATGAGAAAGAACCACGCCTGCCGCGCCCGCTGTGCGAGGTTGGGCGAGCCCGCAAGATCGCTGAGTATGTAGTAGCCGTCATACCGCAGGAGCGGGTTGGCGTTGAAGACAATGGTGGAAACGCTCGAGATCACCATCGTGTTGAACGCGAGCGTCTTGAGCAAACCCACTTCCCCGAACGCCCAGATGAACGTGGCGATTGAGGCGAAGAAGATCTCAATGATCATCCCGCCGCAGGCGACGTGCACCCGCTTCCAGGTCTCGGCGAACTTCCACGAGCTGGTGGCATCGCAGTAGGGCAGCGGCAACAGGAACCCGATCAGCATCACGCCGATCTCGGTGCAACGCCCGCCCATTGCCTTGCACGCCATCGCGTGCCCGAGTTCGTGCACCGCGCGGATCAGGATAAACAGCACGCTCAACCAGACGAGATTCTTCGGATCCAGCATCCCGTTGAACGAACTGCTCAGCTGGTCGGCGTGCGCCACAACTACGCCCAGTGCCGAAATAATAAGCGCCAGCCAGACGATGAACCCAGGCCAGCGCCAGATCACGCGCAGGTACGGCTCAAGCGCCCGCAGCGCCGGTTCGGGATTGACGAGCGGGATGTTGTAGAACATCCAGTTGCCGGTCCTCTGGCGCAGGCGCTGCTGGCGGAATCGGTTGTGCCGCTCGGGCACCATGTCGGGCGCGATGGGCTGGTCGCCAACCAGGAGCCCGAAAAGCTGCATCTGTGAGAGCAGGTCGAGGCATTCTTTCTGAGTCGGGGCATCGTCGCCGAGCTGCGCCAGGCACGCCTCCCAAGCCTGATCCACGGTTCGCCGACCATCGAGCAACCCGAGAAAGAAACGCGCCGATTCGGTCAGCCGGTAGTAGTGCCCGCCCGCCGGGTCGTCGATCACGTAGCTGACGGAGGGGCCCTGGCGCTGACGCACAAAGCGCGCGTGCACGCTGATGCGTGGTTTCGTATCGGCGGCCCGATACCACGTGTCCGCAAACGTGCCCGCCGAGTTATCAGAGAAGAGAGCCAAGCTCGTTGCTCCCTTACAGCCACGCCCACAAACGGAACGCGTCGACCATGGGCCTCGATATTTCCCAGAGCAGCGTGCTCCAGCCGTCGTTGAGACGGGCCGTCCCCGTCATGCCGGGACGCATCCAATCCGGGACTTCATCGAGCGTGGCCTCGACCACAAACACGTTGGCGCCTTCGCGGGGCTGGGCAACCTCATCACCCGGCCGCGCACGGCTGGCAACCCAGCCTTTCTGACCCACACGCACCCGGCTGGCGCTGCGCTCGTCGACATCGATCAGCACACGCACACCCGGTCCGACAACCTCGAAAAGCGCCTTGGATGCATCGACCGGTGCGCCCACGAGCTTCTCGAGATCACCCCGGCTGATGGTGCCATCGATCGGCGATCGCAGCTCCGACAACGACACACGCTGGT
>CAXBOF010000296.1:0-3802 GCA_963977205.1 uncultured Phycisphaera sp.
GTGAACTGGGCGGTATGCCATTGCGCGACGATCTCGGCTGCGGTGAGGTTCCGGACGAGGCCCATCTGCGCGGTCTCGCAGAACTCGCAGCCCATCGCGCAGCCGACCTGGCTCGAGACGCAGAGCGTGTACGTTCGCTTGCCGGTGCTGCCGAGCATCGGGATGACGACGGATTCGACGGGCAGCATCCGGCCGTCCTGATAGGCCTGCTTCTCGGCGTGGCTCGTGCCCTCGACCCGCGCGGGGACCTCGGTGAGCACTTTGACCGTCTCGCCCTCGGCCTCAGGGCCCATCGAGCTCTGCTCGCCCACGATCGGAAGCCAGGGCGATTTGTTCCTGTAAGGCTCGGGCAGGAGCGAACTGTCGGCCTCGCGCATGAGCTTCTTGTAGGCGATGCTCGCCTGGGCTCGACCGCCGGGGAGATGCGAACAGACGTCCAGCCACTGGGCGTGCGTCAGGCCCATGGGGTCCGGGAGGCTGTGCTGCGAGGGATCGGTCACCACGGCAAAGCGTAGGGGGCTGCTAAGATCCGGCCGAGTCGTTCTTTGCCTCATTCCGCACGCAGGAGTCCGCCGTGAGCTGGGTACAAGTCAAGCACGCCATGACGTCGAAGCCGGGTGAAGAGATCACCCTCAAGGGCTGGGTCCGCACGCGCCGGGATTCCAAGGCCGGCCTCTCCTTCATCAACCTCCACGACGGCACCTGCCAGGACCCGATCCAGGTCGTCGCTCCCAATGACCTGCCCAACTACGAATCCGAGATCCAGCGCCTCAATACCGGGTGCTCGATCGAGGTCGATGGCGAGATCGTCGAATCCCAGGGCAAGGGCCAGTCGGTCGAGGTCAGGGCCAAGGCCATCCGCGTCGTCGGCTGGGTCGAGGACCCGGACACCTACCCCGTCAGCGCCAAACGCCACAGCTTCGAGTACCTCCGCGAGGTCGCCCACCTGCGCTCGCGGACCAACACATTCGGCGCCATCGCCCGCGTCCGCCACGCGCTCTCGATGGCGGTGCACCGCTTCTTCGATGAGCGGGAGTTCTACTACGTCCACACGCCGATCATCACCGCCAGCGACGCCGAGGGGGCAGGGCAGATGTTCCGGGTCTCGACGCTGGACGCCCTGAACCCGCCGCGGACGCCCGAGGGCGCGGTCGATTTCGATCAGGACTTCTTCGGTCGCGAGGCGCACCTGACGGTGTCGGGCCAGCTCTCGGTCGAGACGTACTGCTGTGCGCTCAGCCGTGTGTACACGTTCGGCCCGACGTTCCGGGCCGAGAACAGCAACACGAGTCGGCATCTGGCCGAGTTCTGGATGATCGAGCCGGAGATCGCGTTCGGTGATCTGGCCGACGATGCGCAGCTGGCCGAGGACATGCTCAAGTACGTCTTCAAGGACCTATTGAGCCGCCGCGCCGACGACATGGAATTCTTCGACAAGCGCATCCAGCCGGGCCTGATCGAGAACCTGTCGCACATCATCGAGTCGCCCTTCCTTCGGCTGCCCTACACCGATGCGGTCGACATCCTCCAGAAATCGGGCAAGAAGTTCGAGTACAAGGTCGAGTGGGGCACCGATCTCCAGTCCGAGCACGAGCGGTTCCTGACCGAGGAACACTTCAAAAAGCCCGTGATCCTGACGGACTACCCCAAGGGCATCAAGGCGTTCTACATGCGGCTCAACGATGACGAGAAGACGGTTGCCGCAATGGACGTCCTCGTGCCCGGCATCGGCGAGATCATCGGCGGCTCCCAGCGCGAAGAACGCCTCGATGTCCTCGACATGCGGATCGACGAGATGAAACTGCCCAAGGAAGAGTACTGGTGGTACCGCGATCTTCGCCGCTACGGCACCGTCCCCCACGCGGGCTTCGGCCTCGGCTTCGAACGCCTCGTTCAGTTCTCGACGGGGATGGCCAACATCCGGGATGTGATTCCGTTCCCGAGAGCGCCGAAGCAGGCGGAGTTCTGAAGCAACGTCAAGTAGTGAGTATTAGATGGTTTGCTAATTAGCTTGAACGCGCGTCCGCTAGAGTGTGGAATTGTGAATTGCTTGCTTGAGATCGCTCCACAAATCTTCTAAAGCTTCGCAACCAACGCTCAGTCTAAGCAGTCCAGCCGGCAGATGTTCTTGTCCAGGAACCGCAGCCCTGCGTTCAATCGTCGACTCGATTGCTCCAAGACTTGTTGCATGGCGGATGATCTGGACCGATTGGCAGATCGTATCGGCGGATTCGGCTTCTCCATGGATCTCAAAAGTCACCACAGCTCCGAAGCCTCTCATGAAACACGATGCGACAGCATGGCCAGGATCGGACCGCAAACCCGGGTAGCGGACGGTATGAACACTATGTAGTGCGCTCAGTCTCTCGGCGATGGTCATTGCGTTACTTTGACTTGCCATGACACGTAGTGACATAGTGCGAAGTCCTCGCAGCGCAAGAAACATTTCAAGCGTCCCAGGAGTGCCTCCTGCGAGTTCCCGAGACTTTCTCATGTGCCTGATTAAGCTTTCGTCTTTTGCCACTACTACGCCGGCAAGGAGATCAGAGTGGCCGCCCATGTATTTGGTTGCCGAGTGCATGACCGCATCGGCTCCCATCGCTAGGGGGTTCTGGTTGAGTGATGTGGCAATAGTGTTGTCCACGGCAAGCAGTGAGCCAGGCTTACGCTTTGCCGCACAAATGCGAGGAAGATCAGCGATGTCCAGCATTGGATTTGTTGGTGACTCCAGCCAAATCATGTCGGCAGATTCGAGGTGCTCGACCCATGTTTCAGTGTCGGTAACCGAAAGGCGGATTCACTTCCAGCCATAACGAGATACCCCTTGCTGTACCAAGCCAACTACTCCGGCATAGCAGTCGGTTGGCAGCAAGATAGTTGCATCACGATTCAAGGTGCTAAACAGGGCTGCAGCAGCAGCCATGCCAGAGGCAAAGGCGATCGCTGAACCTCCCTCAAGCCCGCCTACTACATTCTCGAATGCTTCCCATGTCGGTGTCGCATCGTCACGCGAGTACGCACGTGATGTTCCAAGAATGAAATTCGAGGAAGGAATGAGCGGTGTGTTGAGAGGTGCGCCAAGCTCTGATGGACGTCCGGCGGAGATTAGCCATGTGGCTGGTGCAACGCTGATGTTATCATTGTTCATTCCATTATCCTACTGCAGCATTCAGGCAACGGCTATGCTGATATGGCGGTACGATGTTCCCATGATCACAACCCTCACCGCCCTCGTCCTCTCCGGCTCCATCGCCCTCGCCGAGCCCTCGCTCCGGGATGATCTTGAATCCACGCTCTCCGGCATGGCGGCCTCGGCTCTTGCGGCCGACAGGGACGGGTATCTCCAGCACATCTGGCAGGGTGAGCCGACGCTGGTGCAGGAGCACTGGGCGTGGGCCAAGGACATCGAGCGGATCGCGCCGGATGTCCTGATCTACGAGCTCATGAGCGAGCCCGTGCGGGAGGGCGACGAAGCGTTCGCCGACCTGCGTATCACGTGGAACACGGAGAACTGGACCGGCGCCAACCGCGTGATCGACCTGCCCGTGCGCTTCGTCAACGAGGATGGCACGTGGTACTTCGCCGACCGCGACTGGGAAGAGATCGACGGCGAGGGCGTGCGCATCCTCTTCGTTGCGGGTCTCGAAGAGTCGGCCGAGCGGGCGCTGGAGATCTGGCCCGGCATCAAGGAGTCGGTCGAGGAGGGCTTTGCCCGCACGCTCGATCACCCGCAGGTCATCAAGATGTACACCTCGATGCCCGAGCTGCAGTATTCGATCTTCCCCGCGTACATCGAGCCCTT
>CAXBOF010000297.1:0-3797 GCA_963977205.1 uncultured Phycisphaera sp.
AAGCAGTCCTGGATGTCGCCCCCCCCGCCGTAGCGCTGGTGGAACTGATCAAGGAGCGTGTTGAGCTCGTCGTAGGCGACGAGCATGACCTTGCGCTCGGGGTGCTCTTTGTTGTGCTCGGCGATCCGCCTTGCGATCTGCATGCGGATGGCGGTCTTGCCCGAGCCCTTCTCGCCGAAAACGATCGAGGTGGACGGGTACTCGAGCCTGCCGATGATTTTCTCGAAGTCGGAGTGCGCCGCCTTTGGCCTGCCCGCGGCATCGAGCTGCGAGAGCCGATTGAACACCGCGTCCTGGCGCGCTTCCTCGCCCCGGAACGGGTTCTCAACGATGGACCAGTGATCGAAGAACTGCTGCAGATTCATGCCGCGTTCGCCTCCGTTGGTTCCCGCTCCCCGTTACAGCGTACTCAGTGCGCCACGCGCGTGCCGAGCAGGGGCTCGATCATGGCCAATGTCTTCTCAAGAGTCGCCGCGTCGCGGGCCTCGGCGTTCAGACGCAATAACGGCTCGGTGTTGCTCTTGCGAATATTGCACCACCACCCCTCCTTCTCGAAGCAGTCGAGCGTGATGCCGTCGAGCTCCTCGATATCCGCGTCCACGTCGCTGCCCGGGCCGAGTTCCTCGATCGCGTTGGCGAGCGCCTCGTCCGGATTTTCGTTCTCGAAATTAATCTCGCCCGACTGGGCGTACCGGGCGACGGGCGCGACCAGCTCGCTGAGCTTCTTGCCGGTCTGCGCCAGCTGCGAGAGCAGCGAGCACATGGCGATCGCGCCCGAGTCGGCGTTGAAGTTCTCGCGGAAGTAGAAGTGCCCCGAGAGCTCGCCGCCGAAGATGCCCTCGGAGTCGGCCAGTTCCTGCTTCATGAAGACGTGCCCGACGCGCCCCTTGATGGGCTCGCCGCCGGCCTTCTCGATCTCTTCCTCGACCGCCTTGCTCGAACGCAGGTCGTACACGACCGCCGCCCCGGGCGCTTCTTCGAGGAAGAAGGGCGCCATGACCGCCGTCAGGTGATCGCAGCCGACGATCTTGCCCTTCTCGTCCACCGCGACACACCGGTCGGCGTCACCGTCGTAGCAGAAGCCCACGTCCGCGCCGTGCTCGACGACCGCGTCCTGGAGCTGGCGGACGTTCGACGCGACGAGCGGGTTGGGCTCGTGCACGAACTCACCCTTGGAGTTGTCGAAGTTGAGCTCGATGATCTCAAGACCCGGGACGTTCTCGCCTTTTTTGCCGAAGATTTTGGGGATCATCGTGCCGGCCATGCCGTTGGACGCGTCGATCACGATCTTGAGCTCTTTGCCCGCAAGGTCGAGGAACCCGAGCACGTGCTTGGAGTAAGGCCCCCAGAGATCGCGCGGCTCGGACTTACCCGCGTGCGCCGGCGGCGGCGCGACTGCGCCAGTTCGATCGACCATCGCCGCGTGCTTGCGGATGAGCGCCAGTCCGGTCTCCTCACCCACGGGCTTGGCGCGGCGTTTGGAGATCTTAAATCCGTTGTACTGCGGCGGGTTGTGGCTGGCCGTCACCATCACGCCGCCGGCGCAGTCGAAGTAATTGACCGCAAAGTAAATCATCGAGGTATCGATCATGCCCAGGTCAATGACCGAGCCGCCCTGATCGGTGATGCCCTTAATAAGGCGCTCGGTGAGCGTGGGGCTCGACAGACGCATGTCGCGCCCGACGACGACGTTTTTCATCATGGGCGTCGTGTCGCCGTCAGCCTCTGCGTCGTTCAGCAGGAACTGCGACGAGCCGAAGCCGATCTGCCAGGCCATCTGGTCGGTGAGAAGGTCGGGGTAGGTGCCACGGATGTCGTACGCCTTGAAGACTCGGCCAAGCATGAATTGATTCCTCCGGGAAGACCCCATCTCCGAAACGGATGGGGACGTAGAGCGTAGCGCTCCACTGCCAAAATGCCAGTCTTGAACGGACAATGTTCGGGTATTCGGTTGTTCAGAATTCAGAAAGGCAGATCGTCCGGCTCGAAACGCTGCACATGCCGTTTCGTTTGTCCGCTGTCCGGCGCAATCGGGCCTTCAGGCCTCGCTCCGGGCAGCGGTTTGCTGCCATCGATCCGGATGGGCTTGACGCCCTCGGGCAGGGCAGCAAGGAACTGCTTGCCGTAGCCCGAGGTCATGAGCCTCGGATCGAGCACCACGACCCGGCCCTTGTCAGATCGGCTGCGGATGAGCCTGCCAAAGCCCTGCTTGAACCTGATAATCGCGCGCGGCAAGGACTCCTCGCGGAACGGGTCACGCCCCTGCTCCTTGATGCGTTCGAGCCTCGCCTCGGTCAGCGGCCGACCGGGTGGGTCGAAGGGCAGCCGCGTGATAACCACGCTGCGCAGCGCATCGCCCCGCACATCGACACCCTGCCAGAAGCTCGCTGCCCCGAGCAAGACCGATCGCGGGTCGCCCTTGAAACGTTCGAGGATCTGCGTGCGTGAGCCGTCACGCCCCTGCGCCAGAAGCGGGATGTCCAGTTCGAGCAGATCCTGCCGGAGTGCATCGGCCACGGCGTACAGCGAAGCGAAGCTTGTAAAGAGCACGAACGCGCCTCCGTCGGTCTGCTCAACGTGCGACAGAATCCGGCGCGAGAGCTCGACGTGATACCCCCCGGCCTGCGCGGAATGGCGCTCACTCGGCGCGGTATACGTTGGGCTTGGCATCGTTGTGTCGACATATAGCTCGACCTGAGACCCGTGGTCGAACGGGCTGCCCGCCTGCATGACGCCGGCACCCTCGCACCCGAGACGGTCGATGATGTGCGCAAAGGCAAGCTCGGCCCGCTCGCTCGGCTCGTCCGATGCGATCGCCCGCGTGGTCAGCGTGGCGCTGGTCAGCGTGACCGATTTCGGGCCGGCCGCCTCGCCTTCGTCATCGACCTCCCGGAAGAGCGCATCACGCAGGATGGGCCCCACCTCTACAGGCGAGCACGCGAACGAGATGCTCGGCGAGCGCCGGGCGGGCGAACGCGTGACCTCGACCCAGTACGCGCAGCCCTTGATCGTCTGCTCCACAAGCGCGTGGGCCGCCTCGGCGATGTCGCTGGCGCGCTCGGCGTACGAGGCCAACTCGAACTTGTCCGCCTCCTGCGTGCACATGTCCCGCAGCAGCCGCAAACGCGTTGCGAGCTGGGCAAAGATCGGCGAAAGGATGTTGTCGACGATCCCCGCCTCGCGCACGCGGCCGCCCGAGCCGCGGTGCCTGTCGTGCCAGAAGAGAAGCGACTCGAAGAACGCCCCGCTGGCATCGCGTGCATCCGCAACCGCAGCCAGCGCCTTGTTCACCGGCTCCAGATCTCCCGTCAGCAGGCTCAATTGCGGCAAAAACCCCTTCGCTCCCCGCTCCATAAACAGCAGGCTGAGCAAGTGGTTCACCCGACCTTCCGTCAGCGACACACCAAAGTGCTCGCTGGCGACATCCTCGACCATGTGCGCCTCATCGAGGATGACGTGGTCGTAGCGCGGCAGAAATCCGACGCCCCGCGTGCGCAGCGCCAGATCACTGAAAAAGAGCGCATGATTGCACACAAGCAGATTCGACCGCTCCATCTTTCGGCGGGCCTTCTGGTAGAAACAGATCTCGTAGTTCGGGCACCGCCTGCCCATGCAGTTGGCCGAGTCTGACCGAACGTGATCCCACACACCCGGTCGGTCGAGCTGTGGCAGACTCGTCAGCGTGCCATCGCGTGTTTCCTGCGCCCAGTCCTCGATGACATGCAATGAGCCGCGCGCGACGCCATCGACGAAGAGCTTGTCCTGGCGTTTGCTCGCCTGTTCGAGCCTGCGGATGC
>CAXBOF010000298.1:0-3781 GCA_963977205.1 uncultured Phycisphaera sp.
CGCCGAAGTCGGCGGTGAGCTTGAGCGCCAGCTCGACATCGTTTGTCGTGCCGAGCTTCTGGCTGATCCTGGAGTGCTCGGCGAGGATGAAGTACGTGCCCTCGGGCACGATGACGTCGAATCCGATCTCGGTCAGAGCGGCCGCGAGTCTGTCGCGGTTTTGGTGGTACATCTGGCGCAGCTCGGCGATGTACCCGTCGCCTTGTTGGAGGGCGATGGCGGCCGCGTACTGGAAGGGCGTTGCGGTCGAGAACGTGATGAACTGGTGCGCGGATCGGATGGCGCTGCTGATCTCGGGGCTGGCGATCGCCCACCCGACCTTCCAGCCCGTCAGGCTGAACGACTTGCCGATGCTCGAGAGCGTGACGGCCCGGTCCGACATGCCGGGAAGTGCGCCGATCGAGAAATGCTCGTGCCCGAACGTGAGATCCTCGTAGACCTCATCGCTGATGGCGATCGCGTCGTGCTGTTGGCAGAGCGTGGCGATGTGTGTGAGCTCGTCCCGCGTCAGGACCGTGCCGGTGGGGTTGTGCGGCGTGTTGACGAGGATGGCGCGCGTCTTGGTCGTAAATGCGCGAGCGAGTTCATCTGGGTCGAACGTGAACCGCCCGTTGACCGGGCGAAGCGTGACGAACCGGGCCTTGGCGCCGGCCATCGCCAGGCACGCGCGGTAGCTGTCGTAGTAGGGCTCGAAGAGGATCACCTCGTCGCCCGGGTTGACCAGGCCCAGCATGGTGGCGGCGATGGCTTCGGTGCAACCCGAGGTGACCGTCACCTGCGCCATCGGGTCGATGGGCATCCCGGTGCGATCGGTGAAACGCTCGGCGATGGCGGTGACGAAATCGGGCACACCTGCTGAGCGGGCGTACTGGTTCTGAGCGCGATCGATGGCGGCTTTGGCGGCTTCTTTGACGAATGGAGGGCCATCAAAGTCAGGGAAGCCCTGCGAGAGATTGACAGCGTCGTGCTCGGCGGCGAGCCGGGACATCTCGGCGAAGATGGTGGTGCCAAAGGGGCGGAATCGCTCTGCGGTGTGGTTTGGAGGCATGGGTTCAGCTTACACGAACGGCGGGCGGGGTTTCTGCAATCCAATGGTTCAAATTCCGTATAATGCTGAGGCAACAGCGGGGGGATTTGAATGACGACAGCAGATGCAGGCGAGAGCGGGATTTACGATTTGGCGCCCGAGGAGGAGGTCAAGCCGGCCCAGCGCTGGGTGCCGCCGGCGCAGGCCAAGCAGGACGCCAAGCCGTTGCCTTGTCCGGAGTGTGGTTATGACCTGCGCGGGCTGCGCGATGGTCTGTGCCCGGAGTGCGGGCTGAAGCTGACGTACAGCGTGATGCGCCGGGCGCAGGATCTGCGGGCGGGCGTGAAGCCACAGGGCGGGTTTGAGCGCAAGCCGATCTACATGGCGACCGTCGGGCTGCTGCTCAGCGGGTCGGTGTGGTGGCTGAGCGCGGGCGGGGCCGGTCTCGTTGCGTTCGGTGTGGACTTTGTGTTCACCGTAACGATCGGGTGGCTGGTGTTCTTTCTGTGCTCGATCGCGTGGATCGGATTCGATCAGCCGTTGCGGACGACTTTCGTGCAGACGGTCGGGGCGCTCGGGATGTTCGCGGGGATTTGGTCGGTGATGATGCTGATCCCGGTGCCCGGGCTGATCCGGAGCGTGCTGGGGTTCTTTATCCTGATGGGGCTCCTGGGCGATGCGCTGGATATCGATTACCAGGACGCGGGGATCATCGCGATCATTGTGAGCGTGCTGAAGTTCGCGTTCTGGACGACGGTGATGGTGATGCTGGGGGGCTGATCGGCGGGAGCTTGGCTGGGGTTTGCTGTAGGTGCTGTGCTGATCAGGCTTTGGATCGAGGTGGCGGCGGGGGGCTCACGCGAGCTGTCCGAGATTCAGTCCGAGAACTGGTCCGAGACTGGGGCGGTATCGGGATGCGGCTCAATGGGGGCCTGTGGGCGGCCGATCAGTGATGGGCGGCCTGAAATGGGCCTCGGCTTGACTGTGGGCGGGGCGGGGCTAGATTTTGGCCGACAGATTGATCCCCTGTAGCTCAATTGGTAGAGCGAGCGGCTGTTAACCGCTAGGTTGCTGGTTCGAGTCCAGCCGGGGGAGTTGAGTAAATGACCCCGCCGAGTGGCGGGGTTGTTTGTTTTTGATGATGATGTAATCAAGCAAGCTCTCAACGCTTCAAATCGCGGAAATCGGGCATTTCGATCGCCCAGCAGAGCCGAATCTGATGACATAGCTATCTGGAAGCTACTCCGGGTACTGCTCCAGTGGCGCGTTGCTCTTTGAACTCTTTGAATGGTGGTTAACGGCGGTCGGAAGTGGATGGGCGTGTTTACTTCGGATTCCCGTTCCTAACGCCTCCCAGACTCTCGTGGTACACTTCCCAAATTGCTTTCAGTCATGGAGGACGGAATGAGCGAACGACGAGTTGATGCTGATTCAGAATCCCAAACGCAGCAGGTGAAGAGGTCTTGGTCAGCTAATAGTCCCGAATGGCAACGCGTTGCAGAGCAAATCATCGAAGCGACAGCGATGCCATACGCCGAATGTCAGACTCGCAGAGATCTATACAAACTGGCTCAGAATCGAACGCCCGAACTGGCTGAGCATATCAACCAGTTGGTACTTGATATCCGAGATGAACAAAACCGGATACTTCGGTCTTACGGGTTGCTGGGGCGAACACTCGATCCTCCTGAGAAGCAGATACTTGATTCGCTTCAGCATGCATTGGAAGGCATGATTCTGGTTGAGGATCCAGAGACAGGAAGATATACAAAGGCTACTTCTTCCGTAGACGAACTGTACGACAGACTCTGGATTCAAACAGTTGAGTTATCGGGTAGAGACTTCCCAGGTTTCAAGATTCAACCAAGTCGACTTAGTTGGGACCAGAAGCACGAGTTGCTCGTCACTTGGCTGACACTGAATCTCGCAGGTCACACATATTTCTGTGCGAGGAATCTAATCGATCGATTGGATTCTTTGAATTGGGATATTAGCCATATATCAAGCAATAAAAATATATCTAAACGCTTAGATAGTATACGATCTTCGTACGCATCGGTAATATCTGAGCTTGTAAAAGTACAATCATGCTCGTTTGAAACCGTAAGTTATGCAGCGAGAGAGGCGTACCCTATTGGTACTTTCCCTTTGCGAGTCGACGGGATGCAGGCTACCGCATCTGTCCTCCACCTCTTACGTGGTGAGCTTGGTTGCTGGGCTCGAAACCTGATGTTTCAAGACAAGGCTCTACCAACTGATTCAGACAACGTTGAGATTGATTTGATAACCAAGTCGATCAGTCAATCCATTTGGATTCGTGAGCATGAATTAGCTAGCAGAATCGAAAAATCGATCGTATTGAAACGACTTGGTGTTGAATACAGCATTCAGTTAAGCAAGGTCTTCGAAGATGCCATTCGCGTGATGGGTGATGAGCGTTTGCAACGCATGTGTGAGGCGCAGAGTCGGCTGCAAGCCGATTGGGGGTTGCTGAAAATTGCGTTGGAGCAAGAACGCCATGTTGTCTTGGCCGCGTGCCAGAGGCAGTGGGAAGAGTTTAAAGCACGAGTTGTATCAGAAAGCGAAATGATGCAGTCTGGGCCGCATGCACCAATAGACCCCATGCAAGTTCCTCGTCTCGGCAAGTGGTACCAGCAGGCTTGCGAGGAGTACTTCGGTGGAGTAGGGCCAGCGCTTGACGCCAAGACCCTTCATTATGAACAAACACATGGCACTCTTGCCGGTACTCGCAAA
>CAXBOF010000299.1:0-3781 GCA_963977205.1 uncultured Phycisphaera sp.
CCTCTCGGTCGTCTTTATCGTGCTTCTCATCTTCGGCCTCGCGGCCCTGCCCGGCCTGCTCGATGCCGATCAGCCCCTGCGCTACCGCGTGCAGTCCTTCATGCAGTTCGGCACGGGCGGCGCGTTCTGGCTCATCGCGCTCTTGACCGTTTTCTTCAGTGTCAGCACCGTCTGCACCGAGCAGCGCGACAAGATCATCTGGCAGACGATGACCAAACCCGTCGCGTCCTGGCGGTACCTCCTGGGCAAGTGGCTGGGAGTGGTGACGCTCGCCGGCGTGCTCTTGGCCGTCAGCAGCTCGGGCGTCTTCCTCTTCGTCGAGTACCTCCGCAACCAGCCCGCCATCGGCGAAAAAGAGGCGTTCATCGCCTACGCCGACGAGGGCCTGAGCGAAGACCGCCTCGTCCTTGAGACACAGATTCTGAGCGCCCAGCGCACGATCGAGGCCACCGAGCCAGAGCTCGACGAGGCCACGATCCAGGACATCATCCAGCGCCGCGTCGAGCAGATTAAGCAGTCCGATCCGAACTACGCTTTCACGACCGACATCGAGAAGAAGTTCCGCGAAGACATCCTCAAGCAGAACCGCATGCTCTACTTCGCGGTCCAGCCGAGCGCCTCGCGGACGTTCATCTTCGAGGGCGTGGACCTCAAGCCCGAAGACGATGTCACGCTCGTGCTCCGTTACCGGATTGACTCGGCCGCCAACGAGCCCGATCGACAGTACAGGCTCTCGTTCCAGCTGCCCGGCATGGCCCCGATCGTGCGACCGACGGGACTCGGGCACACGCACTCATTACCCTTGGCACCAGTTCTCGTACTTCCCGCCTCTGCGCGAGAACCTTTCCCACGTGTCATCCTTCCCGATGACCCGAGCTTTACCCGCGCGATGCAGGCGTACAAAGCCGAGCAGCTCCCCGGTGCGCAGTACATCACCGCCGGCGAGATGATCGACCAGGGCCGATTCGCGCTGCAGATCTCCAACGGCCAGTTCGCCTATCAGACCGACGAAGCGGGGCGCATCATCAGCCCTGTCATCGTTCCCAACGACGAATTGATCCAGTTCCCCGGTGGCGGACTCTCGATCTCCTACGCCGCCGGCAGCTACCACGCCAACTACGCACGCACCATGGTCATCCTCTGGCTCAAGCTCGCCTTCCTGGCGATGCTGGGCATCTTCTGCTCCACGTTCCTCTCGTTCCCCGTGGCCAGCATGGTCAGCTTCGGCATCTTCCTCATGGCCGAGAGCGCCGGCTACGTCAAGCTCGCCGTCGACAACTACTCCACGACGGGCATCGACGATCAGATCAACATCCTGAAAGTCGTCATCTCGTTCATCTCATACGCAGTCTCATGGATCTTCAACGTTTATGCAGACCTCAAGCCTGTTGAACGTCTCGTGAACGGCCAGATGGTCGGCGGCGTAGACATGCTGTACGCGGGTCTCGTCATCGGCGTCTGGTGCTTCCTGCTCTTTGCGGGCAGCGTCCTGATCTTCCGCAAGCGTGAACTGGCGATTTACTCGGGCCAGTAGGCCAAAGGAACCCCTCGGCGTGTCGCACGACAAGCTCATCCAGATCATCGCCGGAGCCGTCATGCTTGTCCTGCTGGCAGGCTCGGGTGTCGTGGGCACCACGATCACCGAGTCCAGCGGCAAGCACCGCCTCGTCTTTGCGGACACGGCCGCCGACAACGACAGCCCCGAGGTCGGCGTCGGCATCGCGATGGGCGCGTTCCGTGGCGTCTTCGTCAACATGCTCTGGATCCGCGCCAACCGACTCCAGGAAGAGGGCAAGTACTACGAGGCTATCGAGCTTGCCGAGACAATCACCAAGCTCCAGCCTCGTTTCCCGCGCGTCTGGGTCTTCCACGCGTGGAACCTGGCGTACAACATCTCCGTGGCCACGCAGACTCCCGAGGAGCGCTGGCAGTGGGTCGATTCGGGCATCCGCCTGCTCCGCGACGAGGGCATCCCGCAGAACCCCAACGACATGCTCATGCACAAGGAGCTCGCCTGGATCTTCCTCCACAAGGTCCAGGGCGTGACCGACGACGCCAACCAGTACTACAAGCGCAAGATCGCCGAGGAATGGACCGTCGCCCTCGGCCCGCCGCCGCCGCCCGGCCCCGAAATGCGCACACGCGACGAGGCGATCGCCGCCTACAGCAAATGGCTCGACGACATCGCCACCGCGCCCGACAGCGTCGAGGGCGCCATCGAGCGCGAGCCACTCGTCGCCGAGTTGATCGCGGCGCTCGAAGACCTCTTCGGCACAGAAGCCCCGCTCGACATTCTCCGCCGCTTCGCTGTCCACGAAGAACTCCACCGCAAGAACATGAGCGACGACCGCCTGGGCGACATTCTGGGCGTGATCGACGAGAACGAGCTCGATCGCATCCAGACGCTCAGCCGCCTCATGCACGAGCCGCAGCTCGAGAACGCCTGGCACGTGTACATCGCCTACCTCCGCAAACGCGTGCTGCTGGACACCTACCACATGGACCCGGCCCGCATGGCGCGGTACACGCGGGAGTTCGGCCCGCTCGACTGGCGCCACCCCGCAGCCCACTCGCTCTACTGGGCACGCCTGGGCGTCGAGCGTGGCCTGGGTCGTGTCGAAGAACAGAACAAAACCGATTACGACTTCACCAACACCGACCGGCTCGTCATGCACTCGATCCAGGAGCTCTTCCGATCCAGCGAGCTCTACTTCGACTTCCTCGAATTCGAACAGGGCAAGTACGCCTACTACATGGCCATGCCCAACACCTTCTTCATCGATTCCTACGGCGAGCAGCTCGAAGACGTCGCCAGTCGCGGCGGCATCGCCACCTCCATGAAGCGCACCTACACCAACTACGCCGCCGGTTTCGAGAACTTCCTCCAGGACGCGATCCTGCACTACTACCGCCGAGGCGACATCGACAAGGCCATCGAGTACCGCCACAAGCTGCTTACCTGGCCCGGCCGCAACATCAACGACTGGGAAGCCACCGAGAAACTCGCCTGGCCCATCGACCAGTACGTCGAGTGGGAGATGATGGGGCGCTACACCTCGCCCTCGCTCTATGTGAACCAGATCTCCGCTGCCCTTATGGGCGCCTATACCAGCGGCCTCCTGGCGGGCGATCAGGACCTCTTCCAGAGCCAGTACAACTGGGCCCGCCAGTTCCACGCCTACTTCATCCGCGAACAGAACAAAACGCCCATGCTCGCAAGCCCCGAGACCGGCCGCATGGAGAATCTACCCAAGGACTTCCGCGTCCTGGCCGGCGGCGTGTTCACCAACCTCATCGCCTCACTCAGCGAGGACGAACGCGAGACCATGTACCTGGCGGCGCCCAACGAGCTGCGACAGTACGCCTACCTCATCCTCGAACGCGAGCTCAGCGAATCCATGAATCAGCGGGCCGCCGAGGGCGAAGGCCGACCATTCAACGAGGTCTTCCCGCCGCCGGTGGGCATCGAGCAGTTCCGCCTCGAGATGGATGCCCTGCGCCGTCAGCAGCAGCAGCAATTCAACATCGACGTCAAGTAAATGGTTTTGCGCACAACGCGCACCAAGCGAGCCCCCGCGCAAGCTGGGGGATTTTTCTTACGTTTGAAAGACCTTTAGCTCGACTCGCCCGTGAGCAACTTCCGCACCGCGCGGTACCGATCGAGCGTGCCGGCGATCACGTGCTCGGGAAGCTCGGGGCCCGGGGCCGATTTGTTCCAGCGCTCGCGCGCCACGAGCGACTCCAGATATTCGCGCACGAACTGCTTATCAAAGCTCGCCTG
>CAXBOF010000300.1:0-3757 GCA_963977205.1 uncultured Phycisphaera sp.
AAGCCTCCGCCACTTTGCATGGACATCAGCGTTTAGAGCTGGCTTAGGAACCGCACATCGTTCTCGAAGAGCATGCGGATATCCGGGATGCCGTACTTACCCATCGCCAGGCGTTCGATGCCAAAGCCCCAGGCAAAGCCGGTCCAGATTTCCGGGTCGATGCCGCAGGCCGCCAGCACGTTCGGATCGACCATGCCGCAGCCGCCGAGCTCGACCCATGAGGCGGGCTTATCCGGGCGCAGGCTAATTTTCATATCGAACTCGGCCGAGGGCTCGGTGAAGGGGAAGAAGCTGGGTCGCAGGCGCACCTCGGCGTCCTCGCCGAAGTAGGCCCTTGCGAATTGCAGCAGCGTGCTTTTGAGATCCGACATCGAGACGCCGCGATCGATGTAGAGGCCTTCGAGCTGGTGGAACATGAAGCTGTGCGTCGCGTCGACCGTGTCGGGCCGATAGACGCGGCCGGGCGAGATCACCTTGAGCGGCGGACCCCAGCCCTCGCGCACCGCCTTCTCCATCGTGCGGATCTGGACCGTCGAGGTCTGGCTCCGCAGCATCCGCGGCAGCTGGCTCGTGCGAGGATCGTCCACATAGAAGTTATCGATCGGATCACGCGCGGGGTGATCGTCCGGGATGTTCAGCTTGGCGAAGTTGTGCTCGTCGTCCTCGAGTTCGGGCCCCTCGGCGACGTCGAAACCGAGCCTGGCGCACACCTCGACAAGCTCGTCGCGCACGCGCGTGATGATGTGCTGGCGTCCGAGCGACTTGGCCTCGATCAGCCCGGGCTCGGTCAGGTCGATGCCCGACAAGCCGCCCGAACCACCCGAGAGTTCAGACTGTTTGACATTGAACGCGGACTCGAGCGACTGCTTGACGGCGTTGGCTTTCGCACCGGCCGCGGGCTTATCTTCCTTGGCGACGTCCTTCATGCCGCCCATCGCGGCCTTGAGCTGGCCCTTGGTCCCGAGATAGCTCACACGCCACGCCTCGAGCCCGTCTGTGTCGTTGACAAGACCGATGAGCGCGAGCCCCGAGCGTTCCAGTTCGTCTAGTTTTTGCATGAAGTCCGACATCGCGCGGATCATAGCAGACCCGTCTCACGCGCACCGTGATGGAAAACCATGACACGAAATCGCGATGCAAAAGTGTGCTGCAAAAAGAACGCGGCCGATCGCGAGAATAATCAGATTGCTTGTGGGCTCAGCTCTCGGCTTCGCCTGCTGCCTCTTCCGAAGCCTCGGCTTCCGGAGCGGCAGGTGCAGCACTGGCGGCGATGAGTTCAGCCGGCGCCTTGACGTTCGACTTGATCTTGTCGAAGTACTTCGAGCGGCGGTCGGCCTTCTGGCGTCTGCTGCTCGTCGTGGCGCCGATCTCGGGGCCTTCTTCGGCACCGACGAACTGGATCAGGACCAGCTCGCCCGCGTCACCAAGACGATGACGACCGAGCTTGACGATCCGCGTGTAGCCGCCCTGGCGGTCTGCAAAGCGCGGAGCGACGTTCTCGAAGATGTGCCGAACCAGCTTGGGAGCGGTACGCAGCTCGCCGTAGCGGTTGCGCTGGGTCTGCTCGGCGGGGGGCAGATCGAAGAACTGCTCGGCCTGCTCGCTGACTTCCTGGTGACGCTGACGCTCCTCTTCGGAGGCGTTGGCGGGCAGATAGCGCCAGTCGAAAGCCTTGCGGTCACGGCCAAGAGCCGCGATCACCTGTCGGCGGGCGTGCATATCGCCACGCTTGGCCTTGGTGACGATCTTCTCGACGAAGGGCTGAACGGCCTTGGCCTTCTGCAGAGTGGTCACGACCTGACCGTGCTCGAAGAGACTGGCGGCGAGGTTGCGGAGCATCGCTGTGCGATGCGCCGTCGTACGATTCAATTTGTATCCGGCCTTGCGGTGCCGCATCACTACGCTCCAAACACTCGGGCTTATGCGCCCGCGCTGACCTGGTAACCCTCAGGAAGCTGCATACCCAGATCGAGATCAAGGTCCAGCAGTTTCCGCTTGACTTCACGCAGCGAGGTCCGACCGAACGCACGGAGCTTGAGAAGCTCCGGCTCGGTGAAGGTCACCAGCTGCGCCACGCTTTCGATCTTGGCCGATTCGAGGCAGTTGCTCGCACGGACCGACAGGTCCATGTCCGCGATGGACATATCCAGCTTGCGGATCAGACCCTCGTCCACACCCGCAGCCGCGGCGGCTTCCTCCGAGACGCGGTCGTGACCGAGCTCGAAGTACTGCACGAACGGGTTGAGGTGCTTGCGAAGAATCTTGGCGGCCTCGACGAGCGCCAGCTCGGGCGTCACGGTGCCGTTGGTCCAGATCTCCATGATCAGCTTGTCGTAGTTGGTCTTCTGACCGACGCGCGTCTCTTCGATCTTGTAGCGGACACGCTGCACGGGCGAATAGATCGCGTCGACCGGGATGAGCCCGATGTCCTGATCCTCGTTCGCGTCGTACTGCTCGCTGGCCGGGACGTAGCCGCGGCCTTTGGTGACCGTCAGCTCCATCTCGAAGGGAACCTCGGAGCTCAGCGTCGCGATGACGAGGTCCGGGTTCATGATCGTGATGGACGTGTCGGCCTCGATGAGGTCGGCGGTCACTTCGCCCGGGCCCTGAGCGGCCAGACGCATGACCTTGGGCTCCTCGCCCTCGTAGCGGACAACCAGATTTTTGATGTTCAGGATGATGTCGGTGACATCTTCCATCGCGCCGGGCAGCGAGCTGAACTCGTGCTCGACGCCCTTGATCTTGACAGCGCTGACCGAAGCACCCTCGAGCGAGCTCAAGAGGATGCGGCGAATCGCATTGCCGATGGTGGTGCCGAAACCACGCTCGAACGGCTCAATCGTGAACCGCGCAAACGAATTACCCAGAAACTTGGGGTCAGCGGTGACCTTAGCCGGGAGTTCCAATCCACGCCAGCGTGCTCGAAGCATTCAGTACCCTCGTTCATTCTTCCGGCAGCCGTCGTCATGACGAAAGCCCACCCGGTCACGGACCACCCACGCCTGCCGGGCCGCGGTGTTCCTTCTGCCGCAGGGGCACAGGCCGCGGTTCTAGACGCGGCGCTTCTTGCGGGGCCGGCAGCCGTTGTGAGGCACCGGGGTGTGATCTTCGATCGCCGTCACGCGGATACCAGTCGAGACCACGCCGTTGATCGCGGCCTCGCGGCCGGCGCCTGTGCCGGTAATGCGGACTTCGATCTCGTGCATGCCCATCTTGCGGACCTTGGCGCCGACGGTCTCGCCCGCACGCGTGGCCGCGAAGGGGGTCGACTTGCGGGTGCCCTTGAACCCGATGGTGCCCGCCGAGTCCCAGGCGAGGGTCTCGCCGTTGAGATCGGTGATGGTGACCATCGTGTTGTTGTGCGTCGCCTTGACGTGGGCGATGCCCTTGGTGACGTTCTTGCGAATCTTCTTCTTTGCCATCGTCTTTGACCTTCACAGCGGCGCGGGCCGCGAGAATGAATTGTTCTCTTAGCCCTTGACGCCCTTCTTGCCGGCGACTGTCTTCTTGCGACCCTTGCGGGTGCGTGCGTTGCACTTGGTCCGCTGACCACGCGTGGGCAGGCCTCGCTTGTGGCGGTCGCCGCGGTAGCTGCGGATGTCACGCAGACGCTGGATGTTCTGGCCGACCTGGCGGCGGAGCGCACCCTCGACGATGAAGCCCGAGTCGATGATCGAGTTGAGCATCGCGACCTGCTGATCGTCGAGTTCGCGGGCCTTGATGTCAGGGGTGACCTGAGCTTCCACGAGGATGTCGG
>CAXBOF010000301.1:0-3755 GCA_963977205.1 uncultured Phycisphaera sp.
ACGATCTTCTTCGTTTCTTGACACGCCTGACGGGCGATCGAGACGCTGCTGAGGACGCGTTTCAAGAGACTTTCCTGCAATTCCACCTGTCGGCGCGGCGATTTGACACAAGCCGACGTTTCAAACCTTGGATCTTCACGATTGCGGCGAACAAAGCCAGGGATGCCATGCGTAGAAAGGGCAGGAGGCCGGCTCTCGGTCTCTCGGCTCCGGTCGGCGGCAGCGGCGGCGGGGGCACGATCGAATTCGTGGACTTGATGGAGATGCCCGGGCCCAGACCCGAAGACGATCTGGACTCCCGCGAGCAACAGGAACTGGTGGCCAAGGCAATGGACTCCCTGTCCTTCACACTCCGAGAGGTTCTGCTGCTGGCCTACTTCCAGAGGCTCAGCTACGCCCAGATCGCCGAGGATCTGGATATCCCTCTGGGCACAGTGAAAAGCAGGCTTCATAGCGCCGTTGCAACCTTTGCCAAGACCTTCGGAAAGCTCCTCGAAGAACGAGACCAGGAATCTCCCAGAGAATCGACCCGTGGAGGAAACCCGCTGTGACGTTGCGAAACGGACGCGCAACCCGACTCTGTCCCCAAGCCGAGGCTGCGGTTGATGCGCTGGTCGAATCCGGCTGGGATCTCTCACGCGTACCAGATGAATACAGAGCCAGCGCCGAGGCGCTTGTCGAGAGCTTCGGGCACGCATGCACCCAGAGCCCCGAGGCGGCTCCGGAGCTCGTCGAGGCGACGATTCGCAAGCTCTTAAGCGAACCCATGAGCGAGGCGTCGCTGAGCGATGCCTCGGCCGATGCGCTCGATATGTGGAGTCTCTCGGGCTACCACACCAGCAGCGTGCCCAGGAGCCTTCGCGCTCAAGCCGACCGGCACGAGGCGTTCGCGGCCATGATCTCCCGCTCCGTAGCCGATGCCGAGATCGACGTTTCTGACTCACTCATCGAGGACACGCTCACCCGGATTTCTGAATTCGAAGCTCTTGCCGAGCCCCGCAGCTTTGGATTCCCGATCAAGCTCCGGCTGGCGGACATCGCCACCGTCGCGGCTGTGCTGATCGTCGGGCTCTCCGTCACGTTGCCCGTGCTCTCGACGTTCCGATTCGAGTCGATGCGCAAGCTCAACGAATCCAATTTCGCGGTGGCCTCGGTCGCGTTTGGTTCGTACGCAAACGACAACAACGGGAGTCTGCCCGTCTACACACCCTCGGATCAGATCCTGAGGCAGTCGGCCGATACGCTCCGCCGCTGGTGGATGGTCGGGCTCGACCCGCT
Source organism: uncultured Phycisphaera sp. (assembly GCA_963977205.1). Lineage (GTDB taxonomy): Bacteria > Planctomycetota > Phycisphaerae > Phycisphaerales > UBA1924. Next base: position 1,279 of record CAXBOF010000301.1, read on the forward strand.
CCAGTCCAATTCGGCCAACCTCTACACGCTGGCCCGCGAGGGCTACACGTCGCTGGAGTCGCTGGCCAGCCCGGGCAACAAGAACGCCATCGTCGAGGCTTCGAGCGAAGACGCTGTGGACTGGGGAGGCTTCAATGAGGTTTCCTACAGCTTCCGAGTGCTCCAAGGCACCCCAGAAGACGACCGCTGGGCCAGGCGTGGGGTCGTCACCCTGACGGATCGCTCGCCTGTGATTCTCAAGGCGTACCAGGGCCTCCCGATCGACCCGTTCGAGAATTCCCCGAACCACAACGGCCGGGGCCAGCACATCCTCAATGGCGACGGCTCGGTGGATTGGCTCACGAGCCCATGGCTCGCACACAACGACCAGATTTTCCTTCCCCGGTTCCTGGAACGGCTCGTCAACCCCGGCGTTCGGCGGACCGGGATGATGCCCCTGCAGGGCACGGAACGCCCGACCTCCTTTACGGATGCATTCGTCGGCCCATAACAAGCACTAGGGCGTTGTCAGCGGCAAATTTGGGGCCTACGCTCCCCACACTGCCGACAGGTAGGCGGGGGTGTCCCCGTGGTCAGTCCGATGTGAGGTGAGTTTCGATGCCGAAGAACAAGGTCCACAAGGGTCTCCTGAAGCGAGTTCGGATTTCCAAATCCGGCAAGGTCCGTCACCGCTCGGCCTACCACAAGCACCTCAGCTCCCACAAGAGCGGCAAGCGTCTGCGCCAGCTCCGCAAGGACCGCTTCGCAGCCAACCCGGACGCCAAGCGATTCGAGAAGCTGCTCTACCGTCGCCTGCGTGGTCGCACGCAGCCCAAGGCAGCCATGCGTGTCAGCCCGTCGCCGGCCGTCCGCAAAGAGGCCCGCATGGCAGCCGCAAAGGCCGCCAAAGCAGGCGAGTAAATTCGATTCGAACACAGTCATTGCCCGTCGGGATACAAGTCGGCTCATAAAGCCGCTCCGCCGGGTGTGAAGGAGAGCACACGATGCCCCGCGCAACCAACGGCCCCGCACGCAACAAGTCCCGCAAACGCATCCTCCGAGCCGCCCGTGGCTACTACGGCGCCCGCTCGAAGCACCGCAAGCTTGCCAAGCAGCAGGTCATCCGCTCGGGCGTCTTCGCCTACCGGGATCGCCGCACCTTCAAGCGCGACATGCGTTCGCTCTGGATCACGCGTATCACCGCGGCCTGCAAGATGCGTGGCACACGCTACAGCTCGTTCGTCAACGGCCTCAAGAACTCGGGCGTCCTGCTCAACCGCAAGATGCTGAGCCAGATCGCCATCGAGGAACCGGCCGCCTTCGACCAGCTCGTCGAGATGGCAAACAAGGCCACGACCGCAACGCCCGCAAAGGCCGGCTGATCTCGGTCACTTCGCACAATTCAGGTTGCTAGGCTAACCCATGCTTGGATCATGGTGGGTTGCCAATGTGCTCGACATGCCCAACGGCAAGGTCGTGCTTGTGTCGTGGGTGGTCCTAGTCATTGGGTCGATCATCCTGCACGAACTCGCCCACGGCTGGGCCGCGATCAGCCGCGGCGACCGCACCCCGATCGAGCTTGGCCACATGACCTGGAACCCGATGGTTCACATGGGCCAGACGAGTCTGATCCTGTTTCTGGTCTTCGGCATCGCCTTCGGCGCGATGCCCGTGAACCCGAGTCGGATGCGGGGCAAGTACGCAGGTGCGTATGTTGCCGCGGCTGGGCCCGCGATGAATCTGCTGCTTGCGATCGCGTGCATGATCTTCGGCGGCCTTGTGCTGGCTTTCGAGAAACAGATCGGTGAACCGCTGGCGGGCAACTCGTTGAGGTTCTTCTCGCTCGGCGTCATGCTGAACGTGGTATTGATGCTCTTCAACCTGCTCCCGATCCCGCCTTTGGATGGCAGTAGGATCCTGGCCGACTTCTCGCCGGGCTACGCGAAGCTCTGGATGAGCGAGAACGCCCAGTGGGTCGCGATGGGGCTATTCCTGCTCGTCTTCTTCTTTGCGGGTGACTACATCATCCCGCTCGGGTTCAACGCTGCAGATCTGGGGATCGGTTTCGTCGCGGGTCTGTTCTCGTAACAGTCACCTGCACGACGGTGCAATCGCTCGGCAGAGCTTGTAGAGCATCCGGGCCCCGACGTTGGCGTCCCATTCGCTCCCGTCGGGCGAGGGGCCGACCTCGACGAGATCTGCGCCGATCACGCGCTTGCCAGAGTGCGCGACGACTTGGAGCAGGGCTGTCGCCTGATTGAACGTCAGTCCTCCCGGCACGGGTGTACCGGTGCCCGGGCAGAGCGCCGGCTCGAGACCATCTATATCGAACGTGACATAGATATTGTCCGGGAGTTGCCCAACAACTTCTTCCCAGAGCGATCGCCAGGACGCGCCGTCGTCGTGACGGGCAAAGAGCTCGTCGTCGCCGTAGACACGGACGCGGCCGTTGGTTGAGTTTGCAAACTCAATCTCTTCCGGGCAGTAGTCCCGGATGC
>CAXBOF010000302.1:0-3752 GCA_963977205.1 uncultured Phycisphaera sp.
CTTAAACAGATCACCGAGCGATCACGGGATTGAATGATGCGTGTGTTTACTGGCGCGAGCTGAGTTCGCCCGGCTTTTCGATTGTGATGCTGGTAGGCAGGACGTACGAACGCCCGTTGTAGGCGTAGCTCTGCCCGCTTGCGCGGACCGTCAGGCTATCGCCACGCGATTCGACGATCCGCTCAATGCGTTCGAGCAGGTGGCACGGCAGAACGACCAGCGGCACATCGATGATCTGCTCGGGATCGTTGTCGAATGCCAGGGCGATCTCGCCGGCGGCCAGGTAGGTCAGGCGGGCGCGGCGACGCATGAAAGTGCGTCCCTCGGGGACGGGCGCCCGGCCGGCGCCTGGGTTGATTGTCGTCGGCTGAAGGATGGTGCGGTCGGCGTGGCGCGCTTCTTCGAGTTCTTTGATCAGATCCTGCACGCCTTGGCTGTAGGTCGGCTCGGGCTGATCTGCTTCTGGGTCGGTATCGCTTGGGTCTGTTTGCTCGGTCGCGGCGAGGTTGGCTTCCTGCGCGTGCGCGGTGATCGCGCTGACGAGCAGATAGTTTCGGTCGCGGTAGAGCAGAGTTTCGCCCGTGAGCGAAACGAGGTTGTTCTCGGCACCTTGCCCGACGAGCTGGATGAGCCTCGAAAGCGACTGCGAGGGGAGGATGACCATCGGACGGATCTGGGCGTTGTCGACAAGCTGGGTGGGCTCGAAGACCCACGCGCCCGGTGATGTGGCGTGGACGCGGCCTTCGAGCTGCACGATAAACGCACCCTCGGGCAGCAATCGGCCCGTGTGCTCGGGGACATCGATTTCCGCGTGCGGGCGCACGGGTGTGACGCTCGGTGTGCGCGAAGGGCGGATGCCCTCGGGCTTGTCGCCGGCGTCCCGGAGATGCTCGGAGATCTCATCGACGCTCTGATCCTGGAGGATGGGGTCCTGCTCAGGCTGGAACGCCAATGCGTTTGCAGCGCCGGCAACGGCGATCAGAATGGAGAGGGATGTGATCCGGTTCATAGTGCTCCTCGCGTCCTTCTGAGGAAGTATCGTCAGCGTAGGCGTTTGGGGGCCAGTGGCGGTTGTTGATCCGTTCAGGGGGTGGGACTACCTTTTGAGCCGGAAGTAGCGCTGGCCGTGTGCCCGAGTGGTCCAAGGGGACGGATTGCAAATCCGTTATTCGTGGGTTCGAATCCCACCGCGGCCTTTTCTTTCCGGCAGTTGATCCGCGAGCCCTCGTCGAGGCGGGCGGCCCGGGTTGGCGGTAGGCTTGCAGGTCGCAGGGCCCGGTGCCGGGAGGATCGCTTTCTGCATCAGACACTCATTGCCATCGCGGTGATTCTTGGCCTCGGGGCGCTGGCTCAGGTGGTGGCTGTTCGCCTCCGCTCGCCGGCGATTCTGCTGCTGCTGCTCATGGGCATCATCGTGGGCCCGGTGTTCCGCAAGTTCTTCCCCGACTCGTCGATGGCGATCGATCCGGATCATCTGCTGGGGAATCTGCTCAACCCGATCGTGGGATTGAGCGTGGGCATGATTCTGTACGAGGGCGGGCTGACGCTGCGGGTGCGCGAGCTGCGGACGGGGGCCAAGGTCATCACGATGCTGGTGACGGTGGGCGCTTTCGTGACGTGGATACTGGCGACGCTTGCGGGCGCGCTGATCATGAATCTACCCTGGGGTCTGGCGCTTGTGTTCGGCGCGATTCTGACGGTGACCGGGCCGACGGTCATTCTGCCCATGGTGCAGTACATGCGTCCCAAGGGCGCCACGGGGCCGATCCTGCGCTGGGAAGGGATCGTGATCGATCCGATCGGGGCGCTGCTGGCGGTGCTTGTGTTCGAGGCGGTGCGGGCCGGCGGCGCGACGTCGGCGGCCAACGACGTTTTCTATGGGGTCATCACGACCATTGTCGTCGGGGGCGGGCTGGGCGTTGTCGCCGGCTGGCTCATGACGACGATCATCAAGAACTACCTCGTCCCCGATTATCTCCAGAACGCGGTCTCGTTTGCCATGGTCATCGTGACGTTCGCGCTCTGCGACAGCGTGCAGAAGGAATCGGGCCTCCTGGCGACAACCGTCATGGGCGTGTACCTGGCCAATCAGAAGTCCGCGGAAGTCGAGCACATCCTTGAGTTCAAGGAGAACCTGCGGGTGCTCCTGATCTCGTCGCTCTTTGTCGTGCTGGCGGCGAGGCTTGATCTCGAGGAACTCCAGGCGCTCGGCTGGTCTTCGATCGCGTTTGTGGCGGTGCTGATCGTGTTTGTCCGTCCGGTGGCTGTCATCTGTTCGACGTTCGGGTCGCGGCTCAAGTGGCGGGAGAAGGCGCTCCTGGCGTGCATGGCGCCTCGCGGGATCGTGGCGGCTGCCATCACGCCTGTGCTCGCTTACGACCTGGCGGACCGATACCCGGTGGAGTCGGAGCGGATCGTGCCGCTGATGTTCGCGGTGATCATCGGAACGGTGACGTTCTACGGCATCTTCGCGCCGATGATCGCCAGACTGCTCAAGCTTGCCGACACGAACCCGCAGGGCGTTCTAATCCTGGGCGGGCAGCCCTGGGCCAGGGCGATCGGCAAAGCGCTTAAAACCAACGGTGTGCACACGATGATCGTGGACACGAACTATTCCAACACGGCGGCCGCGTGGATGGAAGGTGTGCCGGCCTACCACGGCAGCGTGATGTCCGAGGGCGCGCTCAAAGATATCGAGATGGCTGGCCTTGGGCGGTTTGTAGCGCTGACACCCAACGATCAGGTCAACACGCTGGCGGCCCAGAAGATGACGCGCGTGTTCGGGCGAGCGAGCGTGTACCGCCTCGCCGAGCGGCACGCGGGTGAGGGCGAGCACGTCGAGCACGCCGAGGGCGAGGGACGCGTTTTTTCGAGTACGAAGGCGTCCTACCGGGCGATCACTGCTCTGTGGGCCAAGAACGGTGATGTGCAGGTGACGCCGCTTTCGGCCGAGTACACCCTATCGGACTTCGCCGAGGAGCACGGCGAGAACGCTGTGCCGTTGTTCGTATTGAATGAGTCGGGCAAGCTGACGGTGGTGTCTCCCAAGCAGGCGGTGACGCCACAGAACGGGCAGCGGCTCATCAGCATCGTGGCCCACTCGGCAAAGACGAAAACGGAGGAGTAGTCGATGGCATCGGGCATGGACCTGGCGAGATTGAGCGACGCGGAACTCGACGAGCTCCGCAGGAAGTTCCAGACCGATTACATCGCGGTGCGCGATCAGATCGGCCGCGTGGTCGTTGGGAATACGTCGATCGTCGACGGCGTCTTGGTGTGTCTGTTTACGGGCGGGCACGCGCTGCTCGAGGGTGTGCCGGGGATCGGCAAGACGCTGCTGATCCGCTCCTTGGCGCAGGCGCTCAGTCTGGACTTTGGGCGCGTGCAGTTCACGCCCGATCTGATGCCGGCGGACATCACGGGCACGACGATCGTGACGGAAGTCGAGCGGGCCGGCGGCGGGGTCTCGCGGGAATTCACGTTCCAGCCCGGGCCGATCTTTGCGCAGATCGTGCTTGCCGACGAGATCAACCGTGCGACGCCCAAGACGCAGTCGGCGATGCTCGAGGCGATGCAGGAACGGAGCGTCACGGTCGCGGGCGAATCGCACAGACTGCCGGCGCCCTTCTTTGTGATGGCGACGCAGAACCCGATCGAGCAGGAGGGCACGTACCCATTGCCTGAGGCGCAGCTGGACCGGTTCTTCTTCAAGCTCGTGGTGGGGTACGCCTCGCGCGATGAGATGTCGGAGA
>CAXBOF010000303.1:0-3742 GCA_963977205.1 uncultured Phycisphaera sp.
GCGGTGATGGTGATCTTCTACATCTGGCCCCTGGCGAGCATCTGGGCGATCTCGTCGTCATTGGGGCCGATATGTCGGCCGACGAAGAGATCCGATGCATCAAGAACCGAGCTGCCTGCGACTTTACCAACCGACGAATCGACCATGGTCATCCACTTGCCTCCGGGGAGCCGACGGGGTTCCCGGTCGGCTTGGAATCCTAGCTTGTATACAGCGGATTTCGAGGCCAAACCCGGTCCGGCTCAGCGCTCTTCATAGAACCAGAGGAGTTTCTCGTAGCCGTCCTCGGTCACCATGTCGAAGCCCTGCCATTTGAGGTCCCGCCCGACGCCCTTGATCAGCCTGAGGCGGTGCATGTTCTCCCCGATCCGCTCGTACCGGGCGTTGGGCGCGTTCTCGGCCATGGGCATGCGGGCAAAGAGCTGGTTGATCTCCTCGAAATCGGCTAGGAGCATGTCAAAGGCCTCGTCAGGTTCCTGGCCGTGATCGATGAACTCCTTCTTGATCGCGTCGCTCAGGATCTGCTCAACGAACAGCTCCCGCTCATTGTTGCGAAGCGTCTCGAAGATGTGGCGCATCAGGTGCCTCGGCCCCTTGGCGCGGAGCGTGACGTTGCCCTCTTCGTCAACCTCTCGCTGCGCATCGGGTGGCAGGTGCCTCGGGTCCGAGATGCGCGACTTGCGAGACTTGGTGGCCCCAGGCCCGCTGACACCCTCCATGCCCGCAAAGAACGGGTTGACGGGCGTTTCTTCCTCGTACGTCTGGCAACCGACCAGAGCAGCCACAACAAAGAGCAAGACCAGAGACCATCGCTGCGTCATCCCGGCACACCGTCCGGTTCAGTGACTAGCTCCAGGACCGGCTCGCCCTCGCCCCGGCGCCAGCAGTCGTGGACTGCAAACGTGTCCTCGGTCACCGGAGCATCAAGCCGCATGTGGCAGCCGCGCGACTCGGCCCGCCAGAGCGCGGACTTTGCGACCAGGTGCCCCACCGTCAGCATGTTCTGGACTTCCCATCCATCGGGCTCGTCGAAGATTTTATCGAACGTGTAGCGGGCCCAGAATTCGAGCATGTCGGCCGCGTCGGTCAGCATCGGTCCCGTGCGTTCGATGCCGACGTTGCGCCACATCGCCGAGCGCAGGCTCGAGCGGACATCTTCGATATCGAGCACGCCGTGCTCGCTCGGGCGGATATCGCTGACGATCGAGATCGGCGCTTGCAGACCCAGCTCCTTTGCCACATGCCCCGCCAGCTTGCCCGCAGCCTTACCGATCACAAGCCCTTCCAGCAGCGAGTTGCTCGCAAGCCGGTTGGCCCCGTGCAGGCCCGAGCAGGCGGCCTCCCCCACCGCGTAGAGCCCGGGGATACCCGTGCGACCGCTTGCATCGGTGCGCACGCCACCGATCGTGTAGTGGGCCGCCGGGTGGACGGGGACGAGTTCTTTCTGTGGATCGATGCCGTAACGTTTGAGCTCCTCGGTGATCCCTGGGAACCGTCTGGCAAAGCCATCGATGTGTCTGGCGTCGAGATAGACCTTGGTGCTGCCCGTTCGTGCGATTCGGCTGACTATCGACCGGCTCACGACATCGCGCGGAGCGAGTTCGGCGAGTTCGTGCTCGCTCTGCATGAACCGCGTGCCGGCCTCGTCGACGAGGTGCGCCCCCTCGCCGCGCACAGCCTCGGATATCAGGCTTCTTGGAACGCCCGGCAGGTAGAGCACGGTCGGGTGGAACTGCACAAAGGCCATGTCCGCCACGCTCGCGCCCGCCCGGTACGCCATCGCCACGCCGTCAGCCGTCGCGACGCGCGGGTTGGTCGTTTCGCGGTAGAGCTGCCCCGCCCCGCCCGAGGCGAGCACGGTCGAGCGGGCCCAGATCATCTGGAGCCCGTACCTGGCGTGCCAGGTCACCGCGCCCATCACCGTCGAGCCGGGCTCAGGTGAGGGTGTGATCAGATCGAGCGCGAAGCAGTGCGCAAAGACGCGGATATTCGGGTGGCTGCGCAAACGTTCGAGCAATGTCGCTTGCAGCGCACTGCCCGTCGAATCGCCCGAGGCGTGCAGGATCCGCCGCTGGTGGTGCCCGCCCTCGTGCCCGAGCGCGATCGCGCCGGCCGCGTCGGTATCAAAGGGCATCCCCTTCTCCACCAGTTCGCGCATCGCGCTCGGCCCGCCCGTGACAACCTCGTGCACCACGTCGGCGTCGCAGAGCCCGCCTCCGACTTCGAGGGTGTCGGCCTCGTGCGAGCCGAAGCTGTCGTCCTCAGCCATGACGGCCGCGATCCCGCCCTGGGCCCACGCGGTGTTGCTCAGCTGGGTGTCGTCTTTGCAGAGGACAATGACCTCGCCGTGCTCGGCAGCAGCCAGCGCCGCCGACGCGCCCGCGACGCCCCCGCCGATCACGAGCGTGCCCGTGAACATCTGTGGCAAGAGCCCCGAGCGGAAGGGGATCAGGTATCGGCGTTCATCGAGACTTTGGCCCATCGGGCAAGTCTACGAGGGCGATCCCTGGTCCGATCCGTTCTTGCCGAGCAGGAGGTCGACTTTCTTGGGCAAAAACGAGGCGTGGTGCTCGATGTGCCAGGTAGCCAGCCCGAGCATCCGCCTGAAAGTGAATTCGCCGCGCACGGTATGCAATCCCTTGCGCTCCCATGTCGCGTCTTCTACGGTCTGGAGCCAGCCGTGCGTCCACGCGCGGATGGTGTGGATCGTGGCGACGAACGCGCCGCACGCCGCCCGGGCCGAGTCACCCGAGCCGCCGATGGGCTGGACCTGATAGAGCCCGTTATCGATATACGGATCCGGATCGAAACCTTCAAAGACCGGGCCGTCCTCGGCCGCGATTCGGCGGAGGCGATACGTATTGAGTATCTCGCCATCGGCCAGGTGCCCGATGAGCACGCGGATGGGCCACTTGCCAACGCCCGCCGATTCGAGAAAGGCCGTGTCGAGCAGGTCGTCATCCAGCTCAAAAACGCGTTTGTCGTACCGGGCGACCAGTTCGTCGGTGGGCAGGGCCGCCAGTTCGTCGTAGCTGGGCACCGGGCCGCGGATCACGTGATCGGTTTCCATCGCGTCATTCTCCTCGTACAACGCTAGTGTTGCGCATGGCCCATGACCAACCCCGGAACCCATCCCCGTGTAATGAGCAGAGCGATTCCAGGCGTCTGGCCCTGCGGGTCGTGGCCATGCCCCGCGACACCAACCAGTATGGCACGATCTTCGGGGGTGTCATTCTGTCCTACATCGACCAGGCGGGATTCGTCGAGGCGAGGCGGCATGGCTGCCACCGCTGGGTGACAGCCGCCATCAACGCTGTCGAGTTCCAGGCTCCGGTCAACGTGGGCGACGTGATCTGCCTCTACACCACGACCACCCGCATGGGGACCAGTTCGGTGAAGGTCAAGATCGAGGTCGTCGCCGAGCGGTATATGACTGGCGATACGGTCGACGTCACCGCGGCCGACATGACCCTGGTCGCGGTGGATCCGACAGGCAAGCCCATCCCCTTCCGCTCGCCCCCCACGGTTGTGGAGCCCGGGGTGACCTTGAACAAGCCCTAACGCGCCGGTCTTTGCTAGACTGGCCCTATGAGCCGTTCGACCTTTCTTCATACCGAGCCCGCCGGGAAAGCCGTACTCGCCCAGATTCTGTGCGAGCACATCGGCGACCGCGAGACGCAGATCATCCAGGACGAGCTGACAGCCGCGGCCGAGCCGGCCGGCTGGCGGGTCGCGATCGACC
>CAXBOF010000304.1:0-3741 GCA_963977205.1 uncultured Phycisphaera sp.
TCCTCGTCCGTGTTCGAGAACGTGTAGCTCGTCTGCTCGAAGACCGTGTCGCCCGTCACATCGTCCGCCGAGGCGTGGTTGCCGCTGTTGCCCGGCTTGGCGTCGCCTCGAGCGTCGGTCAGGTACTCCGTCGTCACACGATCAAGCCCGTCGTAGACGTACTTCATCGCCGGCGAAGAGTGCGGGTGGCTCTTGATGACGCGCCCCTCGGCGTCGTACCACACGTCCGACTGCAAGAATTCGGGAGTGCCGGAAGCCGCGTTCGTCGCGACAGAACTCCGGTATGATTTTCCTCGCTGCGAATAGAACCGATGACTCAGCCAGCCCCGGCTCGTCGAGGAACTCACATCCGTCGATACCGCAGAGAACGTCGCCGAGCCCGTCAGGCGGTTCAGATTGTCATACGCGTGCGCGTAGTGCGGGGCGATAGGGTTCTCCGTTCCGATCAGCCGGTCGCGGTAGTCATATGTGTGCTTAAAGGTCCTTGTGGCGCTTGACAGACCCCCACTGCCCGGCTCCTCTGTGTGCAGCACGACCACACCGATGTTCCCGTTGCCGATGCCCGGGGCCGTCGTTGTGTTGTCGTAGAAACGCTCGATCAGCGTTACTTCTGTTGCACCCGGCTCAGTCGAGCTCCTCTTTAGGGCCACGAGACGATCGTGCGCGTCGTACTCGTAGATCGATTTCGTGCCCTCCGGATCCTTCTGAGACTCCAGCCGGCCGAAGGAATCGTATGTCGATTCCCATTTTTCGTAGGCGTCCGACCCCGAGAAGTTCGTCTCGGCGATATCTATCCAGCGATGTGTATCTGTATCCCGGCCGTTGATGTCGTGGATCGTCGCGACGCGCGTCAGCTCCGTGTCCAGCGTGTAGGTCCCATCTGCGGGTGTGTACGTCTCTGTGCCATCGATCGAGTACGTGCTCGAACGGACCGACTTGCCCGCCGCGTCGAGCCATGTTTGTGTAGCCGGCCCGTCGAACACCACCGGCGTCCCGGTCAGCTTGTGCGGCAGCACCAGCATGCTCTGGTACGCCACCCCCGCTCGCAGCGGGTCCGCGACGACCTCGCGGCGGATCGTGGTGACGACACCTCCGGGTGTCGTGCTCGTGACCCTGCGGCCGAGCAGGTCGACTGTCATCGTCGATTCGAGATCGCCTCCATTGGCGTAGGACACGCCCGAGAGCTGGGCGCCGTAATCGTAATCAGCGAATGGGAAAGCCGAGTTCGACGAATTTGATCCGGTTGGATCGGCGTTTCGAATGGTCGAAATCAGTGTCCCCGTCGTCGCGTCGTACGCGCGGTAGTCCAAACTCCCGCTCGCGTCCAGCGTCCACGCGAGCTGCCCGCGATCGTCGTACATCACCGTCGAGTCGTAGGTCTGCACGCCCGGGCCGTTCTCGGCCACGAGCTCGGCCTCGACAGAGATCGTCCTGAGCTTCATGGCCATCGTCGTCGAGTCGGCGAACAGGTAAGTGAAGTTCGTCGTCTCGACATCATTTGCCGCGACCGAGCCCCAGGCCGTCCCGGTCCGGTTGCGCTCGATCTTTTCAGGCAAATACGTCCGCTCCGTGTACGAGTTCGTCCCTTGATACGTGAGCTTCTCGTAGGGCGTGAGCGTCAGCGAACTCGACGCGAACGTGCCGAACAAGGTCTCAAGTTTCCTGCGATTCGTCCCTTCGTACTTGAACCGGTGCACCAGACCTTCGGTTGGGACCGGCACATACTCCGCCGGTGAGGGCGAGTCCGCGGGCGTGTATTCCAACATCGCCGAGGGGGCGTAGAGGTCGTAGAGCTCACCGGGCTTGCCGTAGTCGTGCCCGTTCTGATCGTCATCAAAGTGGTGGTCGTACCACCAGACCCACCAGTTATCATCTGGGGATTCCGGATTGTCTGCGCCGTACTCAGAGTGATCCCGCAGCGCCTGCCCGACGATGTAGGCTTGCCCAGTATCCCCGCCTTCGCGCCGCGGGTACACAAGATCGAACCGATGCTCCCGATAAATCGTCGAACTCGTCCCTTCGAATTCTTCGATCTTCACGGTCTCGGCAAAGGCATGGTCATCATCAATAAATTCAGAATCATCCAGACCCGGCCCGTCGTGCATACCGTCGAGTTCGAGCCTTGAATATTCGAGTCTCCGGTAGCTCGCAGAAGAGCCCCCGCCGCAGCCGCAATCGGACTGAAGCCACTGCACCGCAACTGTGTCGAAATCCTCATAGTTATACGAGATGATCTTCGACGCGAGCGCGCGTGGCGTGATGCCGGATACTGCGAGTCCAACACCATACGAATCACTGCCATCGGCAACACCCAAAAGAGCCGTGGCGGCGAGGTACGTCGCCTCGCCGACCGAGCCGAGCGTGCCCGACGCTTCGCTTCCGGTCGCGTCACTGTTGAGCTGCTGGGCGAGGTACTCGATCTGCTCGGGCATGATGATCGACTTGAGAGCGCCGTAGGGGCCGTTGGCGAGCGCCGGGTCCGTTGGGTAATAATCGTCCTCTTCCGCCTCACAGTGATTGTGGTACCGATATTGGGTGAATCGGACGTAGTAATTGCCGCCAAATTCGAGTGCAAGCGATGCCGGCACATCATCCACCAGCACACCCTTCTTGACCTGCACGAGCAGCGGCTGGAGCACGGTCTGTGGCTGTGGAGGCGGCGGGGAGCACGGCTCAACCGCTGCAACGTCGACGGAAACAGCGATACTTTCCGCTGTGAGCTCCGTGGCGTAGTCGTAGTCGACCCACTGCGTGACGATGGTGCTGCTCGGTCCGTTCTTGCGGACGACTTCGACCCGGTCGAGCTGGCCATCATGAAGCGGGGGAGTGACCCCGCCAATATCGAACCATGTCAGCTCGATCACCGCGTCGCTCGGATCGGTCATACTGTCCGGGTCCTGTGTCCCGTTCAGGTAAATCTTTGAGAGTCGGACCTTGTCCGAACTGACGATGTTGCTCAGCGTGGTGTATTCATAGGTCCGTGTGTTGCCGTACGCGTCGCGGTACTGCAACATGTATCCGTGAGCTCCACTCGGGATTGGCCCCGAGCTGCCAGTGTCGTAGAAATCGATCTCCCATTTCCCGGGATCGATCAGACGGAAAACATCGACTTCCGCCGATTCGCCGGGGTAATCGTCGAGTTCCTCTCCGGTGTGCATCTCCTGGGACGAACGACCGCGTGGACGCAGGATGCTTCCAGTTCCTGGATTGACGAACTCGACGCTGCCGTTGGTCTGACCGATCACCTTCATGACCGATGAGCTGCCGGTCGCGTAATAAAACGCGTTCCCGAACCAGTGGTACCCGAGCACATCGGGCGCATAGGCAGTGTAACTCGAGTAGTTGCGAGCCCAAACAAAGTCTTTCCCGGGGAGTGCCACAGAGAAATCAGTTGCGCCCTCGGTCTTTGCGAGTGTGGTGAGGTCGACGGGGTGCATTCTGATTGGGGGCGGATCGCCTCCTCCTCCCCCACCATTGCCGCGCGACCCTGACCCGGAACCCGAACCCGATCCGGAACCTGAGCCCGACCCTGACCCGGAACCTGAGCCCGAATTATTGCCCGGAGGCCCCGGGGGTGGCGGCGGTGAGGGCGGATCATCGGGACACTCATCGCAAGACCCGTCCGGATTAATACTGCAGTCGCCCGTCGGGAATTTGTCTAGAGTGACCGGGTGGAACGCAAGAGTTCTCCCTGCTGCTGTAAAGGCGGTGCGGCTGATCGTGAGTTCTTCACTTACCGCA
>CAXBOF010000305.1:0-3733 GCA_963977205.1 uncultured Phycisphaera sp.
GCTTCACGGCAGTCGTGGCTGACGGCATCCCCGACGACAGCACCGTTCACGTCTCCAGCGGCGAGTACTTGACGGGCACGCTGGGCGCGGGCGATATCGATACGTATACGGTCCAGGCCAACGCGGGTGATGATCTTCTCTTTACGATCGATGAGACCATCAGCACGAGCGCGTACCTCATGGTGACGCTGCATGGCCCGAACGGCGAGTTGCTCACTTCGGATTGGGAGAGTAGCGGCTTTCGGCTTGATTATTACAACGCGCCCTCGACTGGTAACTACACCTACATCGTCCGTGAGTATTACGGCGAGTACGACGCCCAGTACGCGCTGACGGTTGTTGTGGCCGACGGGGTGATTGATACCGACAACGTCGCGCTCACGAGCGGCCAGACTGTGCAGGACACACTCGGTGCGGGGGATATCGATACGTTCACGATCAGCGCATCGGCTGGCGACGACATCTTCTTTACGATCGACGAGACCATCAGCTCGAGCGCGTACATGATGGTGACGCTCCACGGTCCGAGCGGCGAGTTGCTTTCCTCAGATTGGGCGAGCAGCGGGTACCGGCTCGACTTGATCAACGTCCCTTCGACGGGCACGTACACCTACGTTGTGCGTGAGTATTACGGCGAATACGAAGCCTCGTACGCGCTCACCGCTGTGGTGGCGGACGGAAACATCGATTTCGGCAACACGCAGCTGAGCGATGGTGTCCCCGTTGCTGGTTCGCTGGATATCGCGGACATCGATACTTTCACGATCAGTGCCGGGGCCGGGCAGAGCCTGTCGCTGACGATCGCGGAAACACCAAGCTCCAGCGCGTACCTGTACGTCAGCCTCCACGGCCCGAACGGACAGCTGCTCGCGTACGACTGGGCGAGCAACGGCTTGACGCTCAACTACGACGGCCTGCCTTCGACGGGTCGGTACACGTATGTGGTTCACGACTATTACGGTCAGTACGAGTGCAGTTACATGCTGACGGCGACGATCGGGAACTGAATCCGGGATTACCTGTGTTCGAGCACTCCGCCCCGTTCGGCTCCTCTTCGCCGGCGGGGCGGGTGCTTCTTCTGTCCTGAAAGCACGTGCGAAACGCTATGATGGGGGCCGGAGTGCGACCATGGCCGATTGCGAGAAACCAACACTCGACAGCGTGCTGGATGCATGGGCCGATGCCCGATCGCTCGGCGAGGAACTCAACCTCGAGGAACTCTGTGAGGGGGATGCGGAGCTTGCGATGGCTGCGCGTGTGCGTCTCTCCAAGCTGAGCGCGATCGAGAACGCGCTTGGACTGACCGGCGATGATCATCCGGCAGACCAGCCCTATGGTGTCGGTCAGCGGCTCGGTGGGTACGAGCTGATCCGTGCTGTCGGCGAGGGCGGGTTCGGCGTGGTGTTCGAGGCACGGCGGACCGATGGATTGCTCGGCAGGTTTGCGGTCAAGGTTCTGAGCCGTTCGATGTATTCGCCGGATGCACGCGCCCGCTTTACCGATGAGGGCCGGGCGCTCTCGCTTGCCAAGCACGAGCACATCGCCTCGGTCATCGACGCGGGCGTGTCGGATCAGGGCGTGCCCTATCTGGTGATGGACTTTATCGAGGGCCAGACGCTGATCGAGCACTGCGCCGCGAATCGGCTCGATGTGGAATCGCGGCTTCGGCTCTTTCTTCAGGCCTGTGCCGCGGTCGAGCATGCGCACGCCAAGGGTGTCATTCACCGCGATCTCAAGCCGGGCAACATGCTCGTGCAGATCGAGGAGGGCACGGCCAATCTTAAGGTGATCGACTTTGGGATCGCACGTATTTCGGACGAGCACAAGCAGCCCCGCAAACGCTTCACGCAAGAGGGTGAGCTGATTGGCACAGCAGCGTACATGAGCCCCGAGCAGTTCGGGATCGGGGGTTCGCAGCCGGATATCCATTCGGATATCTACAGCCTGGGCGTCATTCTGTACGAGCTCGTCAGCGGCTGGCTGCCCTATCAGCGGGAACAGGATGAGGAACTGACGGTGTACGAGTTGCAGCGCCGGCTGAACGGATCGGGCCCGACCTCGCTGACTGCTCGGTGCAAATCGACGGGCACGCGCGCACAGAGTGAGTTTCATGAGAGTTCGTTGCCGCTGCCCGATATGGCGGGCGTTGGTTCCAGAGAGCTCAACTGGATCGTGATGAAGTGCATCGCGATCGAACCGGAACGGCGGTACGCCAACTGCCGCGCGTTCGCCGACGATATCCGGCGATTGCTGAGCGGTCGGCCTGTGCTAGCAGGGCCACAGAGCCGCGTGTATAGCGTGCGCAAGTTCATCGGTCGGCACAGGCTGGGCACCGCTTTGTCGGCGGCGGCGCTGGGCATCACGCTTGCAGCAACAGTGCTGACGAGCTACGGCCTGATCAGCGCAGCGCGCGAGGGCAAGCGGGCCATCCGGGCGGAAGAGGAGACCCGGCGCGTGGCCGACTTTCAGGCCAAGCAGCTCGCATCGATCGACGTCTCCACGATGGGCGATTCGATCAAGGAGCAGGTGCTGGGGCGGCTTTACGGGTCTATCGAGGCATCGGGGCTCAATGCGTCCGAGGCAGAT
This sequence comes from uncultured Phycisphaera sp., assembly GCA_963977205.1. GTDB lineage: Bacteria > Planctomycetota > Phycisphaerae > Phycisphaerales > UBA1924. The sequence continues at coordinate 2,587 of CAXBOF010000305.1, forward strand.
ATTGCCAAGTCGCAGGCTGCGGAAATGCTGGGCGGGATTCAGTTCGCTGATGTTTCCACGCACGTGCTCCAGGACAATGTGTTTGCCCCGGGGATCGAGACCGCCAAAGCGCAATTTGGCAATGAGCCTCTGATTCTGGGTCGTCTGCTCAGGTCTGTCGGAGTCGCTCAGACGCTCATCGGCCTAAATGAAGAGGGGCTCGAGACGCACCGGTATGCGCTCGAGATGCTGACCGATGCGCTCGGCGAGAAGCACCAACAAACGCTGCTGGCAGTGAGTGAGTACGCCAACACGCTGCGAGTGCTGGGGCGTTCTGAGGAGGCCGAGCCGATTCTGCGAGAGGCACTGAGTCTTCAGACACAGACTTACGGCCCGCGAGCGATCCCGACGCTCACCATGAACAACGACTACGCCATGATTCTTCTTGGGCTCGGGCGGGCTGAGAAAGCGGCGCAGCACCTCCAGTCGGTGGTGCAGATCAGCGGCGAGGCTCTGGGTGCGTCGCACAACCTCACCGCAACGATACAGGGCAATCTGGGTGACATCCTGGATCATCTCGGGCGGACGGAAGAAGCGTTCGTTCACCATCGCGCCAGTTTGGCTGCGATTGAGGCGGAGTTCGGGCCTCGCCACCAGGCCACGATTATTGCCAAGAACAATCTCGCCAAGTCACTGGTCTTGCAGGGCAAGTACGAAGAGGCGATGCCTTTGCTTGAAGAAGCTGTCGCGCTCGGGCGTGAAGAGCTCGGCGACCAGCACCCGACCACGCTGCTGGCACTGTCGAACCTGGCGATTACGCTCAACCGCACAGGGCAATATGAGCGGGCGCTCGGGGTGAATCAGGAACTGCTCGAGAAGCGTTTTTCGATTCTTGGGCCGGACCATCCGCACACGCTCATCTCGATGAACGCGCAGGCCAAAATCCTTTACAAATTAGGGCGTATCGAGGAGGCCGAGAAGCAGGCGAAGGAGACCGTGAATCGGGCGACATCGGTTCTGGGCCCGGGTCGATTTGAAACCGCAATCTTTCGGAGTTCTCTTGCAAGAGCATTGGGTGCTTTGGATCAGCACGACGAGGCCGGGCGGATTTTCGAGGAAGTCCATCAGACGCTTACAGAGACCATCGGGACCGACAATATCTATGGTC
>CAXBOF010000306.1:0-3731 GCA_963977205.1 uncultured Phycisphaera sp.
ACGGTTCCTGCTCGACACGATCGGCGAACTGCGCCTCGCGTACGAGCTGGCGGATCTGGTGGTCATGGGGCGGTCGTTCGGCGATCAGTTCGGCTCCGACCCGACCGAGCCGGCCGCCCTGGGCAAGGCCACGCTCATCGGGCCAAGTGTCGGAGATTTTACGGAAATTGTCGGTGTTCTAGAGAAGGCAGGTGGGCTTGCCAGGTCCACTCGGCGTTCACTGGGGGCGGATCTCGAGCGGCAGGCGGGCCGTGCGGGGTCTTGCCTAAGATCGCGTCCGAGCGCTTCGGCGCGAGGGGACGTAGCTCAGTTGGTAGAGCATCGGACTTTTAATCCGCTGGTCCAGGGTTCGAGTCCCTGCGTCCCCATTTCAAGACGCCCAGTCAGGTCCCGGCCTCGCAAGCCCGGGCGACCTCGTCGAAATCTTTATTGATCATTTTGCGCATCGTGCCCTTCATCATCAGCCCCATGATGGGTGACATGATTTTGGCGCCGAGCGTGACGGGCCTGCTGCGGAGTTCCATGCGCAGTTGTGTGCCGCCGGCGTCGGGGGCGAGAGTGTGGACGCTCTCGTAGGCCACGCCGCAGGAGAGGGCTGCCAGGGTGTAGCCCCGGTTGGGGACGAGGTCCTCGAAGGTCATGGTCTCGGTGTGCTCTTTGCCAAACATGACGCGGGTTTCTTTGAACTGCGTGCCGTTGCGGACCGGGCCTTCGGTGAGCTTCTCGATCCGGGTGATCGCCTCGATCGTCTCGGGCCAGCGCTCAAGATCGGTCATGACAGCAAAGACCCGCTCGACGGGGGCGTTGATCTGTTTCTCGATAATCATGTTGCCCATAGGCGGGGCTCCTGTTTGGGGATGCTGCCGGGGCGAGTGTAACGAAGAACGAACACAAGATCGAGAACGGGTTTGAGAACGCTTTCAGTGGCGGCTGAGGACTCGGGCGGGTAGCTTTGTAGCGATCGGCGACCGGCCGATCATGAGGAGGCATGGCGATGTTCAAGCTTGCAGCGGCGTGTGTGATGGGGCTGACTGTCTCGGCAGCGGATGCGCAGGAGACCGACCAGTCCTGGAAACCGCTCTTTAACGGTGAGGATCTGACGGGCTGGGTCTCGACCGGGGCTGAGGATGCCTGGGGCGTGGAGAACGGCGAGATCGTCACCGTCAAGCCCGGCACGGGCGGCTGGCTCCGCACGGATCGCATGTACCGCGATTTCGAGCTGACCATCGATTTCTACATGCCCGAGGGCGGCAACTCCGGGCTTGGGCTTCGCGGCTCATCCGGCGGCGACCCTGCCTTCACCGGGTTTGAGGTCCAGATGCTTGATACTCACGGCGAGGAGCCTGGGCTGCGCAACTGCGGCGCTGTCTACGAGGCGGTTGCCCCTTTGCGTATGGCGGTCAACGAGCCGGGCGAGTGGAACACCTTCCGCGTCATGCTGACGGGCGACACGCTCAATGTCTGGCTCAACGGCGACCCGATCCACATTGACACCAAGCTGGACGACCGGGGCTTCTACCGCAGCGAGGAGAACCCGCTCCCATTGAACACGCGAGCGACTGTCGGCTACATCGCGATGCAGGACCACGGGCACGCGTTCAGGTACCGCAATATCAAGATCCGCGATCTCTCGCCCGATCCCGAGCCCGAGGGCATGGTGCAATTGGCTCCGGGCAACATCGAAGGCTGGTTCAGCAGGGACGGCGGCGCGTGGACGTTCGAGAACGGCGCGATCGTCGGACGCGACGGCCCGGGGCACCTCTTCACCGAGAAGAGCTACACCGATTTCGAGCTTCGCGCACTAGTCAAGGTGAATACCAACGGCAACAGCGGGCTCTACTTCCGCACGGTTCCAAGCGAGCGGGAGGGGTACCCCTGGCCCACGGGCTACGAGGCCCAGGTCGATCAGCACGACCCGAAGAACTACACCGGCTGCATCTACGACCGCGCCTGGCCCGAGGGCAACGGCGGGCCGATCACGCGTGACAACGCGTGGTTTGATTACCGCATCCGGGCCGAGGGCGATCACATCCAGACATGGATCAACGGCATGGCGTTCGTAGACACGACGCTCGATAACTTTGGCGAGGGTCACTTCGCGCTGCAGACACACCACCCGGGCAATGAGATCATGTTCAAGGACATCCGTGTGCTTGAGCTCGAGTAGTGCTTGGCGGGTGCCACGGGTTGTCTTGCAACCCGTGTGGGTATGACGGGCAGACGGACAAGCCGTGGCACCCGATTAGACCCAGGCGCCGTTGCTATTTGAGCTTTCGATGACGCGTTCGACGAATCGCATCCCGTCGATGCCGGCTTCGGGGCCGGGCACGTCGTTGCCGAGTGGGCCGATGGGTGAACCGGATTTCTTGGCGTTGATGAGTTCCGCGACGCCACGATAGATATTGGCGAAGGCTTCCAGATAGCCCTCGGGGTGACCCGGGGGCGTTCTCGTTGCAGCGGCGGCTCTTTCACTCAGGCCTGCCTGGCCCCGTGTGATGAGCCGCATACCTGAGTCGAGCGTGGCGATGCGCAGGTCGTTTGGGTTGTCGTGCGACCAGCGGACCGAGCCTTTGTCGCCGAAGACACCAACCGAGAGAGAGTTCTCTTCGCCGATGCAGATCTGCGAGACGTTGATCGTGCCCTTTGAGCCGCCCTCGTAGCGGATATGGACCATCGCGTCGTCGTCGAACACACGGCCTTCACCGAAGCTCGTGAGTTCGGCGCTGAGTGACTGGATCTCCAGGCCTGTGATAAACGAGGCCAAGTGCTCGGCGTGCGTGCCGATGTCGCCAAGCGTCCCGCCGCCGCCGGCCTGCTTGGGGTCCATGCGCCAGCTCGCCTGCTTCTGGCCTTCTGTCTCGATGTTCTGCGCGAGCCAGCCCTGGATGAAATTGACCTCGACGCGACGGATTTTGCCCAGCTTGCCAGAGCGCACAAGCTCGGCGGCTTCGCGGACCATTGGGTAGCCCGTGTACGTGTAGGTCACGCCGCAGACGAGGCCCTTGTCGTTGGCCAGGTGCGCAAGCTCGCGGGCTTCCTCGGCGGTTGTGGTCATTGGTTTGTCGAGGACGACATTGAGGCCGGCCTCGAGACAGGCCTTGGCGATCGGGTAGTGCGTGTTGTTGGGTGTGACGATGACGACAAAGTCGACCGGGTCTTTACGCTTGGGCTCGGCTTCGATCAGTTCCTGCCATGAGCCGTATGAGCGGTCTTGGGGCAGGCCGAGGAGTTTGGCGGACTCGATCGATTTCTCGGGTGTTGAGGACAGCGCCCCGGCGACGAGTGTTGCGGTGTTGTCGAGGGCGATGGCTTTGCGGTGGATCTCACCGATGAAGGCTCCGATGCCGCCGCCGACCATGGCGTAGGTGAGACTCATCACTCGCGCTCCTTGTCGAAGGCGGAGTCGAACGCCTGCCCGGCTGGCGGGAAATCGATGGCCCTGACGAAATCGACCGCCTCCATCGCGCCGTGCTCGCGGGCCATGGCACTGTCTTCCCACTCGACGCTGAGCGGCCCCTCATACCCGACGCGGTTGAGGGCGCGGATGATGCCCTCGAAATCGACCTCGCCCCGCCCGGGTGAGCGGAAATCCCAGCCGCGTCCCGCATCACCAAAGGCGAGATGGCTGCCGAGGATTGAGGTGGCGCCGTCGAGTGTGCGGGCCGCGTCCTTGATGTGCACATGCGCGATGCGGTCGGGGATGACGTCGATGAACTTGACCGGGTCGATGC
>CAXBOF010000307.1:0-3724 GCA_963977205.1 uncultured Phycisphaera sp.
ATGCGACGGTGCAACAGTGACCCGCATACTCGTCATCGACAACTACGACAGCTTCACCTGGAACCTAGTGCAGCGGCTGGGTGAACTCGACCCGACGCTCGAGCCCGGGCGCGATCTTATGGTCGTGCGCAACGACAAGATCACGCCCGCCCAGATCGAGAAACTCGACGGTGGGGCGGGGCCGACGCACATCGTGATTTCGCCCGGCCCGTGCACGCCCAGCGAGGCCGGCGTGTCGAGCGATGTCATAGCGCACTTTGCGGGCAGGGTGCCGATCCTGGGTGTCTGTCTCGGGCACCAGTGCATGGGCGCGTTGCACGGCATGACCGTCGACCGCCACGCCCGCGCGGTGCACGGCAAAACCAGCCCCGTCCACCACGACGGCAAGGGCGTCTTCGCGGGGCTTTCCGATCCGTTCGAGGCGATGCGGTATCACTCGCTGGTGGTCTATCCCGAGACGATCCCGACCGGGCTCGACGCGGAGGGCAACGGCTGGGAGGTCAGCGCCTGGACCGACGAGGACGACGACAACGGCGGCACGCGGCGGGTGGTCATGGGCCTGCGCCGGGTCTGGGCGGATGGGGCCATGCAGCCGATCGAGGGTGTGCAGTTCCACCCCGAGAGCTTCATGACGCTCGAAGGCCCGAAAATGCTGGCGAACTTTCTGGCGATGGGTTCCCTCTCGATCTAGTGGGACAGGCATCCTGCCTGTCTTCTACCTTATCTCTTCTCACACCACAATCAGATGACAAAGAGCCAAACGTGACGGGCGGGACGCCCGTCCCACCAAATGATGAAGTTGCTATCCTCTGGCACCATGATTCACCCCGCACCGACGAACAAGATCGATCCGAAACTGGCCCGCGGCGTCCTCGAAGAGGTCCTGCCCGCAACGGCGACCAAGCCCGCTTTCGCTGTCGTCAGCTTCCCCAACACCAGCTACCGCGTGCACCTCGAGCCGATCGGCGAGATCACGGCAAAGCCCGGCAAGACGATCATGGGCACCATCCACGCCCGCGCCAAACGCATCGACACCTGCACCACCGGCGGCCGATTCATCGACCCGGTCTTTGGCAGACCCCGCCGCGTGCAGGGCTCGATCATCGCGATCGAGGGCGAGCACATCGTCGTCAGCACCGGCGTCCCCGTCCACTGCCTCCCGACCGACCCACGCCAGAAGGCGTCGGACTTTGAGGTGGGGCAGTTTGTGAGCATGGGGGTTGAGGGTGGGACGAGCATTGAGATAATATCATGAAAACGATTGTATATCGTCAATGCTTTCTGTCGCTCTTTGTTGCGCATCTAATGCTCGTTGTGTCGTGTGGGGGGCACACGCCTTATGGGATCAGAACTCATTATGATGACTACAAGGGTATTCGTAGGGATGAGATTACTGTTGTAAGTGATCATTATCCTTACGAATACATTCAAGCTGAAAGAGTAGTAATAGGAAAATCGGATCAGCAGTACTATTTGAGACTCGGTACGACGTTTCCATTTTCGAATAACATTAATGCAATGCGTGTAGACATGGACGGGACACTTAGGGCGTATCCTGTGCTCTGGTCAAAACTAGTTGATGTGGACGCTCGTTCATACAGTGTAAATTATCGTACTGAAACATTGTTGCGGATACAGCCTGATGATCTTGGATCATGGGCTAGTTCGTCAAGGCTACTAGTTTATTTTGAAGGCGACTACAATCCTGATCCGGTAGAGGTCGGCCCGGCCGGCAAGGCCCAACTTCAGAAATTCTACGAAAACATATACGTCAATGACCTTGAAGGCGAGAACGTAAGTCGCACAAAAATTAGATCGACTGATTAAGTAACTACTTAGCTGATCCTCGGATCCACCCACCTGTACAGCACGTCCACAGCCAGATTGAAGAGCACGAGCATCGTGGCGAAGATGAGGACGACGCCCATGATGAGGAAGAGGTCCTTGTTGAGGACGCCATTGACGAAGTGCTGGCCAAGGCCCGGGATCGAGAAGACTTTTTCGATGACGAAGCTGCCGGTCATGGCGTAGGCGGTGGCCGGGCCGAGGTAGCTGAGCACCGGCAGGAAGGCGTTCTTGAGCGCGTGCTTGAGCAGGACGGTCATCTCGCCGAGCCCCTTGGCGCGGGCGGTGCGGATGTAGTCGGCTGTGAGCGCATCGATCATGCCCATGCGTGTGAGGCGGGCGATGTAGGCGGCAAAGGGCAGGCTGAGCGTGGTCGCGGGCAGGACGAGGCCCGAGAGTGTGCCCCAGCCGCCGACGGGGAAGATCGGGAAAATCACGGCAAAGAGGAGCAGGAGCATCGTGCCCACGACGAAGCTTGGCAGGCTGATGCCGATGAGCGCGACCATGAGCGTTGCAAAGTCGGCCGCGGAGTTGGGTTTGACCGCGCCCACGACGCCGGCGGTGATGCCGATGACCAGCGCGATGAGGATGGCTGTCAGCCCGAGCACGACCGAGACGGGCAGCGCATCGGAGACGATCTCGTTGACGTTCCAGTCGTTGTACTGGAGTGACGGGCCGAGATTGAAAACGTAGGTAGTGGGGGCGGCCACGCCCACGGCCTCGGCCTGCTCGCGGTCGCGCGCCCGCTTGCCGCTGAGCGTGTCGTTGAGGTAATCGATGCCGGTGGCGCTCTTGAGGTACGACGTGTAGAAGGCCGGGAAGCTGTCGAGCTTGTACTGCCGCTTCATCGCCTCGATGACTTCGGCACTGGGCTGGCGTCCCTCGGGTTTTTCGAGGGGGTTGCCCGGGATGGCCCAGCTCAGCGTGAGCGTGATGGTGTAGATCACCAGGATGATGATGGGGAGTTGGAGCAGTCTTCGAAGGATGAGGCCGAGCATCAGTTGAGGTCCTTGTTGCGGATGTGCTTGATCTCGTCGCGTCCCTTGCCGTCGCCGAGCACATCGATGTTGAAGAGGTCCTGCTGGAGACGCGGGTGGTTGCTGATGCCGGTGATCTCGTCGGGGTCGAAGAGGTAGAGATTCACGTAGTAATAGAGCGGCACGAGCGGGAGGTCTTCCTCCATGATGATGCGCTCGGCCTCGGTGAGCAGGGCCATGCGTTTTTCGGGGTCGGTTTCCGCCTTGGCCTGATCGAGCAGGCCGTCGTAGACGGGGCTTGAGTAGGCGCGGTCGTTGTTGCCATCGCCCGTGCGGTTGAGGTCGAGGAAGGTGGTCGGGTCGGCGTAGTCGGCGAACCAGCCGGCGCGTCCGGTCATGAAGTTCTGCTTCTTGAGGTCGTCCTTGTAGACCTTGATCTCTTTCTGCGCCAGGAAGGTGCGGACGCCCAGGAACTCTTCCCAGTCCTTGGCGAGTTGCTGGGCGACGAGGCCGTGCCCGCCGTCGGAGTTGAAGAGCAGCTCGATGCGAGGCATCTCGGCGGGGTTGGGGTAGCCGGCTTCTTTGAGCAGGGCCTTGGCCTCGTCGATGATGGCCTGCTTCTCGGCCGGGGTGTTGGCGTCGGAGATGCACTTGAGGCCCTTGGGCGAGGTGTACCCCGCGATCGCGCCGGGTGGGAACATGTTGCGGGCCACGGGCGTGCCGATGCGCATGACATCGTCGCAGATGCGCTGCTTGTCGATGCACATGGCAAACGCTCGGCGGACTCGTGCGTCGTGGAACGGGTTCTCCCGGCCGTCGGCGAGCGTGGGCTTGCAGTTGAAGTTGTACCAGTACGTCCCGAACGCGGACAGCGCGTGGATGTTCTTGCGCGGGTCGTCGGG
>CAXBOF010000308.1:0-3708 GCA_963977205.1 uncultured Phycisphaera sp.
GGGCTTGACGATCGTGACGAGGTCACGGACCGCTGCCCCGAGCGGCTTGGCCAGACGGACGAGGCGGTAACGCTCTCTGGCGGTCACCCGGATCGGTCCTTGGATCCGAGCCCGCAGCACCTCGTTCTCGGCCTTGAGGAACTGGATCTGTCGGCGGAGGTCGGCCTGTCCCGAGCCGGCCAGGACGGTACACAATCGGAGGTAGGGCGAGCCTGGCATCGGGGCAGTATGCTCTGGGCCGCTGCGCCCGGCGCTCTTTTCTGGATCACCCACTCGGGTGGATTGGGGCCTCGCTCGGGCGCTTCTGCTGAGGGTACGGGGTATTTGCACCCCGCTGGGCCTTCGACAGAGGCGGGCCGCAGTCGACGCGAGCTGCGCCCGCATCGGCGGCTGCGGCCCGCAAACACGGATTCTCATGACATTGGCAGCTTGTTAACGGGCGAAAAGAGCGCCCCCGTTCATTTCGGAGAGCTTTCAGAGGGTTTGAAAGCGTCTTGAACGGGGAGCCTCCGGCGCCTGATGCTCGATGCCCCGCTCAAGCCATTGCCCGTGAATGGGAAGGGTGAAGAGGCGTATCTTGCGCGTGCTTTCAATCGCCTGTCGGCGCAAAGTGTCGAGCAGCGGCGAACGATCGCGGATCTGATGACGCAACTCAGCGTGTGGACGGTTGGAGATCGATATTGCCAAACAGGAAGCGGTTTGGCTGAGATCCAGGCTGAGGGCGGCATGCTCGCTGAATGAGATAGTTACAGGAATGACTCGTGAGATGCTACAGAAACTCATCTCCGAATGCGTGATAAATGGTCGTGCCGATGAGCGGCAACACGCTGTGCCGGCAGCCCGTGTTTATCAACTCGAAAGTATGACCCGGGCCATCGATGTGTGCGGCAGGATGACCGGGTTGACCCAGTCCAAGCAGAGTACATATCGGGAATCGATTGAACTCCGAGAAGCGATCGATGAACTGATTCCGTTCTTTGTGGCCAGAGCGGCGGCCGCCGGGGTGACATTTGAAACGGAGTTCGCCGAGAACATGCCAAGGGTCATCGTTGCTCGGGAGGCATTTCAGACGGCGTTGCTGCTGTCGGGCTCCCGCGCCATCGAGGCCGCCGACGAGACGCATGTGACACTCAGTGCACGAGTTGTTGACGCAGTAGTTGAGATATCGTTCGGGCCCTGCGGACTCAAGAGTGAGCGGCTCATGCGTGGAGATGAGATCGTTTGTGGGCTCGCCGCGACGTGGTTCGGTGCCGAAATCTACGAAGAGCGTAGCGGAAGACTTGTGCTGACCGCACCTACCGATCAGACAGAGGCACTGGTCGGTTCATTTCTTACAACAGCGGATCCAGACGAGACCATATGGGTGGCGATTGTTCGTTTGCCCCGAGGTATCGATGTACGCGCCATATATGAGCGCATGAGCCAAGTGGTCACCCCGCGCGCGTATGCACAAATGTCAGAGAATCAAAGAGCACTCGTTGTGGCCGGTGCATCCGGCGAGCGCGTGTTGAGCGCTGAATCAGTCAATGCGCACGTGCGGTCTGGCATTGAGCCGGTGCTCCCAGCTGGGCACGGCGTCACGATCGACACGATTCTCTGCAGCATTCAGCAGGCCGAGTCATGCATTCTCAATGCGCTTCGGAGTGAGCATCAGGGATTGATATCGGAAGCGGCGTGATGATTAGGATTCGAGCCGCGTGGAGGCCACGGATGACGACGAACGACGGAACGAAGCGGGCGCGACTGAGTGAATCGGAGAGGCAGCTCGCCGAGCGTTTGCGTGAAGTCATGGGCGATCGGTGTGTCACGGAGTATGCGCGTTCGCTCGATCTGAATCACGAGTCGGTCCGCCGGTACATCCGAGGGATGACGCCGCCGTCGGCGAAGTTTCTGATCCGGGTCGCCGAGCGGTACCGTGTCGATGCCAATTGGCTTCTGACGGGTGAACGGCTGGATAACGCCGATTCCTTGCGCACGGTCGAGACGGCGCAGCTGGTGGCTGAGCTGGAGCGTCGAGATATCTTGGGTCGTAACCGTCGAATGATCGAGCGGCGCCAGAACGCAAGTAGAAAGAACGGGTCCGGCGTCTCCGCCGCCGACCCGTCTGACGGGGGCGATTGTTTATCGTCTGCGTCGCGTGGCGACGAGGCCGCTAAGCGTGAGCGCCGCCAATCCGCTCGGCGCGGGGACGACAGCGTTCATTTCCGAGTAGGCGTGCGCGATCTTGATGTCGCCATTGAGAAGCCCCAGGCCGGCCGCGACGTCGTCGAATGAGATTCTGATCGCGTTGACTTCGAGCGAGCGCCCATCGATGCCGTTGCCGCCGACGATCTGCTCGTTGAGCACGACCTGGATGCCCAGTGCATCAAAAAGCACGGTGTTGGGGGCGGCGTTGGCGTCGACGGTGAGCGTCGTGCCGAGAATTGAGAGGTCGACATCGGTCAGGATCGATGAGCCGTTGGCCGCGAGCGAGCCATAATCACCGGTGACGGCGCTGTCGGCTTCGATGACGCCCGCGCTCAGGTTCAGGATGGTTCCGAGCACGACATCGGCGCCAAGGCCGGTGACCGTGCCGTTACCGGTGGTGGTGCGATTGCCGCTGGAGCCGTCGACATCTGATGTTGCTTCACCGCTGAGCACGTCGGCACCAAAGTTGGCCAGGCCGGCGGCCGAGAAGAGTGCGTTGACGGCTGTATTGTCATTCGCATACGGCCCCGGTGCCGAGCCGTCGGCGTACGCCTGCGGCAGGACATCGAGCTGCAAGATGAGCAACGAGAGATCCACCGAGATGCCGTACCCGTTCGATGTTGCGTCGGTGATGTCGGCTTGTGCGCCCCTGGCGATGCAGGCTGCCAGCGCGATCTGCGCCACGATACTTCCACGTGCTGCGTTCATGTCTGTCTCCCTTGGGAGCCTTTCGGCCCTGGTTCCCATGATGCCCGCGATGAATGGCGGACGGTACAGCAAGAGATAATGGACATCCGGTGTCGATACAAGGGAACCAGCGCGTGTTGAACTGAGAATGTGAAGTATGCAAATGGATGTGCAGCTTGTCGGTGTGAGTTTGCAATGAAGTGTGCAACAGTCAGAAACTATCCACAGATCATTGCACGAGATGGGTCTGCATGAGAAGCGGATAGACTGCGCCGGGATTGGCAAGGGTGGCATCTGCCGATCGGAGCCCAAGAAGTGCCAGTGAACCCGGGGAGAGATGCATGCGGAGTCAAAGATTGGTGCGTGTGCTTGGAGTCGTCGGCTTGCTTCTATCGACACAGATGGGAGTTCATGCTCAAGACGATGCGGGAGAGAGGTACTCTGGGCTGTATGGAAGGTACGCCGTGGCAGCGGACCATCCGGTGGCGTCGGCGGCGGGCGCGGAGATCCTTGCAAAGGGTGGGAACGCGGTCGATGCTGCTGTCGCGGCGAGCTTTACGCTCAGTGTGGTCAGGCCCTTCTCCTGCGGGATTGGTGGCGGCGGTTTCATGATGATCTCTCTGCCTTCCGAGAACGAAGACGGTGCCCGCACCGAGCGGGCGATCTGTTATCGCGAAACTGCGCCCGCCGGTGCGACTCGGCTTGTGTACGAGGGCATAGACAATCAACGCGCGAGCCTCGATGGCGGGACGGCGTGCGGCGTGCCGGGCACTGTGGCCGGGCTGCTCTACGCGCTCGAAAGGTACGGAACACTCGATCGGGAAACAGTGATCG
>CAXBOF010000309.1:0-3705 GCA_963977205.1 uncultured Phycisphaera sp.
GCAAACGCTTTGCGGTGCCGGTGACTTCGAGGGCTTGTGTCGTGTCTTCGACGCCCCGCTGCTGGACGGCTCCGGGCTTCTGGTCATCCCACTTGCTCACGCTGAACTCGAGGATGGGGCGCGAGCCGTCGTTGTATTTGGCTGGGTCGATCTTGGGGAGGACGCGGTTTTCGATCTGCTCGCCTTCGTCGTCGACTTCGACGGTTTCCCACGAGCCTCGTGTGAATTTGAACTGCATGCGCCCGGGATTGGTGGGCTGATCGAGGATGATCTGCCACTTGCCGTCGGAACGGGGTGACATTTTGAATTCGGGGTTGCCGGGATGCCAGTTTCCGTGGTTGGTGCCGATGTAGACGGGCTGGCTTTCGGAGGCGATGCGGGTGGGGTCATCGACGACGATGGTGAATCCCTGCGGCAGCGTCTCGGGCTGGACTTCGTCCTGTGCTTGTGCGCCGCTCGCAAGGACCGAGAATACAGAGGCAGTGAGCAGAATCAGAGCGTGGATGCGTGCGGAGAGCATTGCGAAATTCCTCAGACGTGAGATCGGCCCGGTGCGTTCGAGGTCGGATGGTACAGCTTACGGGCAGCCGGCGTTGTAGTTGGCAACCCAGGCGCTGAAGTCGGCGGGCGAGCACATGCCGTCGTTGTTCTGATCGCAACCGGGGGCCTGCGTGTTGAACGCAGCGACCCAGGCGCTGAAGTCGGCGGGCGAGACGGAGCCGTCTTGATTCACGTCGGCCGGGCAGAGGTTGACGAAGAAGGTGTGCGTGACCGCGTTGCCCCGGCCCGACTCCTCGTAAGCGACGACCGTGATCGTGTTCGTGCCGTGCTGGAGGCCGAGGAAGGAGTACTCCCAATCGTAGCGGTCGTTGCGCGTAGCGGAGGGCCTTGTGCGACCGAAGTCGACCGCATAGATACCCGGATCGAGGTTGGCCATTGCGACGACGTTGACCGTGGTCCGGTCGGTCGCGCGGAAGTGGAAGGTGACCGAGCCCGAATCGAGTTCGGCGGCTGCGTCGACGAACTCGATGCCGGGCGGCTGGTTGTCGAGGTAGATGACCTTGCGGAACTGGCGGAAGATGGGGTCGCCGCCGTCGTCGCGGTGGCGGAATGCGTTGACGGTGATGTAATTGAGGCCGTCGTCGAGCATGGAGGTGTCGATGGTCTGGCGGTAGGTGCCCTGGGCGTTGCCCGAACCGAAGAGCGGTTCGTGCTGGGTGATGAACTGCTCGAAGCCGCCCGTGATGGTTTGTTCGGAGGGGAACTCGAGGACGCCGTTGCTGTTGAAATCCTGGAGGCCAACGGGGAAATCGACGGAGCCGTTGGCATTGAAATCCTTGTAGCCCTGATTGATCTTGAAGAGTGCGTTGTCGTCGGTGTTGGGATCGAGCGCGTCGGTCTGGGTGGTGACGAGCTCGATGTCGAAAGTCGCGCCCTCGACAATGTCGATCGCGTTGATGCGCTTCTTGTAGATGGGCAGGAAGGGGAGTTCCGAAGGCAACTGGCCCGTGACGTTGGTGATTGTCAGCGTGCCAGTCGGCAATGCGGGGGTATAGACCACAAATCCCTTCTCGTGTGAGGCGGCGCTGGAGACGTTGTTTGGGACCGTGACATTGATGCGCCCGTTGGCGCCGACGGTGATGACCTCGGGGATCTGGCTGGTCGGGTCGATTGACGGGTCGGCGGCGTTGCCGGTCTGCTCGTGCAGGCGGGTGCCGGGGGCGAAGTTGGTGTTGACATCGCGCGTCTGGAAGCCCGGGTCGCGCCGATCGCTGACTGCGATGAGCGCGTTGGCCGGGCCGCCGGACTTGCGGCGTTCGAAGACGAAGACGTCGTCGATGTTGGGGTTGATAGGATCCGAGTAGGAGGTGACATCGATGTCGCCTCGGCCGACTTCGTTGGCCAACTGCACGAGCGTGGTGATCGTGTCATCTGTCATTCCGCTGGCGCGGTCGCGTCCGAGTGCCAGGGGCACGCCGTTGCGAGGGCTGAAGTTGCCCGACGGGCGGCTGATGCCGCGTTCGTTCTGATAGATCAGGCCCTGCCCGGGGCGGAGCATGACGTACGCGTTCATGGGGAGCGCCATCTGGCGGGTTGTGGGCTCGGGAGGGAGCGAGCCGCCGTCACCGACGCTGCCGTTGTCGTGACTGAAGACGTGATTGACGCCGAGTGTGCCGTCGTTGAAGCCGTCCTCGTTGTCGAGGTGGTTGTTGAGCACGTTCTGCCATGAGCCGAAGCCGCCCGCGTTGTTGAGATCACGCAACTGGCCCGAGCCGGTCAGGTCGAGCGCATCGCGGTTGCCCCATGTGTCGCCCTGACGGTTGTTGTTGTTGGGCTTGCGGATGTATTGGTCGTAGATGAATCCGTTGCCCGAGACGGCTTCGCCGAAGCTGTACGCGGTCACATTGGTGCCGCTCGGATGGGTCCAAGCGTTGTAGACGGCGTTATCCCAGTCCTTGTCCCAGAACGTTGTGGGGATGTGCTTTGAGGCGTCGAGACGGAAGCCGTCGATCCCGATCTCGCTTGCGAGCCATCGTGTGTGACGGATGAGGAATTCGGATGCGTTTTCCGGGATCGGGTCGCCGTTCATCACGTTGAACGGGTTCCATGGGAAGCGCGTGTACTGCTGGCTGCCCGGGTTGCGGAAGGTGCCGGGGTTGGTGATTGTCTCGGGCGCAAGGTTGGTGTCGGGGTAGAAGCGGGCGTTGTCTGGATCGGGGATATTGCGGAGGGTGCCGGCGGGGATGTTCTGCGGATCCCCGATGGTCGTCGGATTTCGGATGAGCATGTTGTTGGAGGATTGGTCGATGTCGCAGAGCGCGACGAGATCGCCTCGGTGCAAATCGTAGAGCGAACCGTTGGGATCGGTGGACTGAAGATACCCGGCATTTGTGAATGAGTTGTTGAAGTCGCCCCAGTCATCGGTCGGGATGAGGTTGCGGCCCGCGGGCGGATTGGCCCAGAGGCCGACGTAGCCGCCCTCGATGTGGAATCCCTCGTCGGCTCTGCGGAAGCCGGCGTGGTTCATGATGAGGTCAATGTAGACAACAGCATTGGCGCCGTGGAACTCGGCGACAGCGGCCTTGAGATCGTCTTCGCTGCCGTAGGTCGTGTTTCCGGTCGCTCCCCCACCGAGATTGAACAGATCGAGCGGGTCGTAGCCCGGGCTCTTGGCGCTGTTGGGCGCAACGGCTCGCGAGATGGGCGGCAACCAGGTTGAGCCGTAACCAGCCATGAAGAAGTCAGGGATGCGGTGCTCCATGTCGCGCCATTCGAGCTCGAACCACTGCAGCATCGGCGGGTATTGGTCCTGAGCGCAGGCGGCACCGGCGAGCAGACTGAGTGTGGCGGCTGAGAGGAGTCGCGTGGACGTGTTCATATCGTGATTGCCTTGGCACTTGGGGTTTGTGTCAGCGATTGCATAAAGTATACGGGTGAGCTTGGCAGCCCAATGTCTAATTGGCTGTTTCCGCGTGGTATACAGCCCTTTCTTGGTTTCCCGGACCTCAAAGTGGCCTACAACTCGGGCCGGGAAACGACCCAGTTTCCCAACCTTGGGAGAAGTCCTTATGCAATCCAGACTCCGTGGCCTTGTGCTCGTTCTGCTTGTCGCTCTTACTCCGCTGGCACGCGGGCAGGTGGTTTCCGAATCGATTGGCGAGAACGTCGTCCGATTCCACGCCTCCGAGGAAGCCAAGCAGAACG
>CAXBOF010000310.1:0-3704 GCA_963977205.1 uncultured Phycisphaera sp.
GCCCGGGAACGCTCCGCGATCGGCTCCAAATGTGGCTCGGGTCCACCCATCTCTTCAGACTACCCCAGAACTTTCCTACCAAACCCATCTATTGAGATGGGATGAATGTCCCCGATTTGGCACGAAGATATGCACATGCCCCTGACGGGGAGCCTCAGCACAAACCGCCCTCGTGGCAGGAGATACGAGCCATGACCAAAGCACGCACGACAGCCATCGCACTTCTAGCAGCAGCCGCAGCAGCAGGGACAGCCACCGCCGACGATCAGATCTTTGTCGGCGGACCGGCCGGCGCGGTCTACGTCGCCGACTCGAACACCGGCGAGTTCACCTACTTCGCCTGCTTCTGCATCGGACCCATCGTCAGCATCCAGCCGCTCGGCTCGGACATGCTCGTCGCCGACTCCTTCGGCGGGCTCTGGCAGCTCAATGGACTCACCGGTGAATTCGAGACCGGCGCCTGGACCAGCCAGCAGCTCGTCGACATGGCCATCGACGGCGAGGACGCCATCCTTGTGCGCATCGACGGCACCATCGCGCGCACGCCCATCGACACCGGCTTCCCCATCACCGTTCTCAGCGCACCCGCCGGCGTCACGAGCGTGCTGCTCTTCGACGGCGACACGTACGTCGGCACCTCAACAGGCGAGATCCATCGCCAAGCGTCCGGCGAGAGCACGTGGTCGCTCTTTGGCACCATGCCCGCCAGTGTGCGCACACTCGCAGCCCGCCCCGAAGCGCTCGTCGTCGCCGACACGCAGGGCAACGCCAAACGCATCCTCTGGGCCGGCGGCCCGGACGACGGCTACTACGTCACGCACGAGGTCATCGACGCTGGTTACACGGGCGACCTGACCCTCTTCACCCGATCGATGGGCGAAGTCAGTGTCTACGACGCAATGACATCCGTGCTCGTCGACACCTGGACACTGCCCGTCGAGGCCAGCGCGATCTTTGTCCGCCCGGGCAACGTCTGCAAGGCCGACACGAACCGCAACGGCGTCGTCGAGGCTGGTGACTTCTCCGCGTGGGTCGCTGCGTACAACCGGGGCGACTTCATCGCCGACCAGAACAACGACCTGGCGATCACCCCGGCCGACTTCAGCGCCTGGGTCGCCGCGTTCAATCGCGGCTGCGACTGATCCGACCGGGCCAACCCCCTGGTCCGCAGCCGGTCCGCAACGCCACACTATCCCATTGTGGGCAGTCCAGCCTCTTTCCTGCCCGCCACACACACGACACAGGCCCCGGGGGAGGAGATTTCCCCGGGGCCTGCGTCTGTAGCGAGACACGCTGTCTGGTTGAGCCGTGCTGATGTTTGTCTGAGTGATGGGCCGCGTTAGAAGCTGACCGAACCGCCGGCGCCCGCGAACACGTCCGTCGAGTCGCTCGTCAACCCCACGCCTGCGCGCACATCAATCGTGACGCGCGGCATGATCTTGAAGATCGCGCCGCCCTGCACGAAGTGCGAGTCATCGATATCGCTGTCGCTGTTGAGGAACGTGAAGTACTCGACAAACGTCTCGACCTCTTCGTTCCAGCGCTGGTCGAAGCTGAGCGCCACGCCCGTCTGGATGTACTCGTCGTTGTTGGTCTGGTTCTCGAGCGAGCTGACTTTCACGGAGCCCGAGAAGCCGTAGATCTCGTGGATCTCGTTGTAATCGAACGCGAGCTCAAGGGATGGGTCGGCCCGATCCGTTGAGAACTCGTCATCGCCCACCGGGATATTGACCTCAACAACCGCGGCCATCGCGGGGACAGCCCCGGTGTTCTTCTCGAAGATCGAAACCTTCGCGCCCACGTTCATGTCCGTTGTGCCGTCGGTCGTATCTTCAAAGCCGGTCGTCGAGACGTCGACCCGCTGAAAGCCTGTCCAGCCCAAGCGAGCCTCGACGCGCGGCACGATGCCCGCGCGCACCAGAAGCTCCGGCCCCGCAACAGTCTCGGCCTCGACGCCGTCCTCATCGTCAAACGTGTACGTCGCGCCGGCCTCGATGAGAAAGCGACCGATCGGGATCACACCAACACTCGAACGTGTCCGCGGACGATCGGTGGCAAAGGGCGCGTCGATCGGCTCGGACTCCTGCCCGAAGATGTTGTAATCCGTGTCCGAGATGATCCCGCCGCTGCGTTCGATCTCGCCCTGAGCAGCAGCCCCGGCCGTGCCGAGCACAACCAGAAGAATCGCTGCGAGTGTTTGCGTGCGCATGTCAAAGGCTCCATCGGCAGAGTGTGCACCCCGCACATCTCCGCCAGATGCCTCACATCGGCACCGGGCTCGTTTCATGTTGAAACGGGAATCACGACTTCGCAGCCAGCGCAGCTCTTGCCTGTCCCACCAGCTTGGCCGCCCCCGCGATCGCCTGATCCAGGTCGAGATTTACGAGGAAGGCGTCGTACACCCCCCCCATTCTGGCTCTCTCGATCTCGCGCTTGGCCTCGGCGAACCGCCGCTGGATCGTCGCCTCGTCCTCGCGCTTGCGGGCCCGGAGGCGCTCGAGCAGCACATCCTCGCTTGGCGGCTCGATAAACAGCGCAAACGCGCCGGGCCGTTTGGCCTTGACCTGCTCGGCCCCCTGCACATCGATCTCAAGGATGACCATCCGCCCCTTTTCGAGTTGCTCGTCCACCCACGCGCTGGGTGTGCCGTACTTCTTCCCGAAGACGTTGGCGTGCTCAAGAAGCTCGTCCTGCTCGACCATCCGGTCGAACCGCTCGTCATCCACGAAGAGGTAGTCCACCCCCTCCTGGTCGGCTGCGGTCTTTGGGCGGGTCGTGACACTCACACTGAAAACGCTGCCGGGGATCCGGGCCTCGACCGCGCGCGTGATCGTGGTCTTGCCCACCCCGCTCGGGCCGCTGATGATCAGTAGCATCCCCGTGTTGTCGCTCAACTGGGCCGTCATGGGACAGGGTAGCCCGCATGCCCCGATCCGGCAGCCCCACTACCGACATCCCGGCCCATCGGCACGGCTTTCGACACCCGCCTCAGCACCCCGCGTTGAAGTTGGCGACCCATGCGGAGAAGTCCGCGGGTGTGCACGAACCGTCGGCGTTCTGGTCGCAGGCGGGGCCCTGCGTGTTGAACGCTGCGACCCAGGCGCTGAAGTCGGCGGGAGTCAGGAAGCCGTCGTTGTCGGCGTCACTTGGGCAAGGAGTCGAGGCCTCTCGGCCGTACACCAGCACTGTGTAGCAGCAGTCTCTGTCTGTGGCGACGAAATCCGCAACCCCATCTCCGTTCATATCTCCCGCCGCAGACACCGACCAACCAAACTCACGTAATGCGCCGCCTCGTACCTCAAGATAGTCAGATCCAAACGGATCAGGCACACTATGGAGATCGAACCAGGCCGGGAAATAGAACCCTTGGCCGCTGTCTCGCCCGTAGATGACGTATACAGATCCAGATGGCCACTGTAAATAACCACCAGAGGGTGCTCCGATCGCAAGATCATCGATGCCGTCGGAGTTCACATCACCAACAAAATACATAGAGATAGCATCGGTGTTGATCGCGAATCCCGTATGTCCATTCAGCGCAGCAAGGTCGAGCAATGACTCAAACGTATCGTCCGACTTCGAATCCCGCCCGAAAACTACATACGTCCTCTCATACGTGGACCCAATAGCAATGTCGTCGATACCATCGTTATTGAGATCGCCGGCCCCGCTCACGCTATAGCCGATCCAGGACAGGGCCCTGC
>CAXBOF010000311.1:0-3694 GCA_963977205.1 uncultured Phycisphaera sp.
CGATCTCGTAGTCATTGATCGTGCGGAGATCAGCGGCACTCAGGCCGGCGATGCTGTTGTACCGCTCGATAATGGGTTCGGGCTTCTCGAAGGCGAGCCTGCCGAGCAACTGGAACTTGTGGGCCAGGATGTCTTCGAGGTCGGCCGTGCGGTTGCGAGCGTGCCCGCCGGGGTACATGACGAGCCCCGAGTCGTACGCCGAGCCGTCGGTGTCGACGATCTGGACACTGGTAGGGATGCCGTCGGGGTACTTGCTGTCGTACTCCTCGCCGCCGTGGGCGAACTCGATCTTCTCCATGAGCGCCCGCGTGCGGGAGTCGTAGATCGCCGAGTCGCTGTAGTCGGCCGGCTCGAGCATCAACTCTTTCCAGCCGACCTTCTGCGTCGTCAGCGCCTTACGCAGGAGCGTCGAAACGATGTAGACCATCGAGTGGTCCGCGCTCTGGCGTGTGGTCGGGTTCCGCTTGGCGGGGTCGCCGATAATGCCGAACGCCGGCTCGTATGCGACGATCCGGATCTTGTCGATCTTGCCGCCGTCTTTGTCGTCGAGCAGCGTTGGGCATTTATCGAGCAGGTCGAGCATCGCCTGCAGCGCGCCCGCCGACTGGTGTTCGTACAGCCCGAGCTTGAAGTGCATGCCCATGACCGTAAAGTCGCTGCCCGACATCGCAAGGTGCAGATCAAACGGCGAGGCGTCGGCGTTCTCGGTGTTGTGGGGCTTCTTGGTGACCGCGGTAAACATCTGCCCGGGGCCCTCGAAGATCCGGAAGATGGCTTCGGGGTTGCGAAAAATGTCGCGCGGGCCCATGAAGCCGTTCATCGAGCGCCGGACCGCGGTAATGGCAAACTCCGTCGTGATCGCGGCACTGGCGCCCTTGGAATCCGAGAGCTGCTTGCCGGCCCGGATCGCGCGGAACGGAATCGCGTGCGCGACGACCATGCCGATGGCGCTCTCAATCTGCTCGGGCGTGGCGCCCATCATCGCGCCGAACGTCGCCGCGCTGGCGATTGCGCCGTGGACAACGTGGTCGACCTTGTACGTCTTGAGACTGAACACCTCGGCAAGCCGCCCGCGGATCTCGTCGCTGAGCACCATGCCCTTGAGCGCGTACGCGCCGTCCTTGCCCACCATCTGAGCTGCTGCGAGGGCAACCGGGTAGAAGTCGTTGTGCCCGAATTCTCCGGCGGTGTTGCCCCGCTCGGGGTCGTAGCCGAAGTTGGTGCCGTTGGAGTCCCACTCACGTACCGCAGAGGAGTTGGCCAGGATGGCCTTCTCGGGCGAGACGAGCTTCGATGAACCAAAGACCGTTGCGCCGGCCTGCTCAGCCTCGCCGACTTTCTGGGATTCAGGGCCGACCGCGTAGCCGAGCGCCTCGTTGCGGAGGACGGTGGGGGCGTTGGTTCCCAGCGCCAGAGCCGACAGGCCACAAAGACAGGCGTCCGTGTGGAAGAGTTTCGTCCGGTCGAGGACTGTCTGGTCGGGGCTTCCCGACTTCATGAACTCGATCGCGTATTCGGCGAGGCCGAGGGCCTGGTTGGAATTGGCAGGAAGCTGGACGAAATCGCTCGACATTATGCTGGCTCCGGGGGATGTTTACACCTTGGGAACAAGCCTATGCCCGCGTCGATTGGACTGGGTAGTTTGGGGCCGAAGTTGTATACAGGCCTAGAATCTTGCCCAGCTTTCGTTTTTCGCCGCTCACTCAGGAGAGCCCCGTGACCGCAGCCCAACCAGTTATTGTCGCCGCCAAACGCACCCCCATCGGTCGATTCCTCGGCGGGTTCAGCCGAACCCCCTCGACCAAACTCGGCAGCTTTGCGATCGAGGCGGTCCTCAGCGACGTCCCCGCAGCCAAGGACCACATCGACGAGAGCATCATGGGCTGTGTGCTCCAAGCCGGGCTTGGGCAGAATCCAGCCCGTCAGGCGGCTCTGGGGGCGGGTCTGCCCGACACGATGAGCGCCAAGACCATCAACAAGGTCTGCGGCTCAGGCCTCGAAGCGGTCATGATGGCTGCCCAGTCGATCAAGGCGGGCGACAACGAAGCGGTCGTCGCCGGCGGGCTCGAGAACATGACGCTCGCCCCGCACTTCGTCAACATGCGCCAGGGCGTCAAATTCGGCCCGGCAAGCATGGAAGACCACATGCAGTACGACGGCCTCCGCTGCGCGTTCGAGTGCTGGGCCATGGGCAACGCGGCCGACCACATCGCCAAGAAGTACGAGATCTCCCGCGAGGATCAGGACCGCTTCAGCGCCCAGAGCCACGTCCGGGCCGCCAAGGCGACAGCCGAGGGCTGGTTCAAAAACGAGATGGTCACCCTGACCGGCGAGCAGCTTGGCAATCGCAAGAACCCCGGCCCGGACGGCGGCGTGCAGGCCGACGAGGGCATCCGCGCCGATTCGACCGCAGAAGGTCTGGCAGGCCTCCGGGCGGTCTTCGAGAAGGACGGGACGGTCACCGCGGGCAACGCGAGCCAGATCTCCGACGGGGCCGCGGCGACCATCGTCATGAGCCACACCAAGGCCGAGTCGCTGGGCTTGAAGCCTCTCGTCAAGATTGTCAGCTACGCCACCAGCGGCGTGGCTCCCAAGGACATTTTTGCCGCCCCAATCACGGGCGTGCGCCAGGCCGTGGAGAAGGCCGGCCTCAAACTCTCGGATATCGATCTCTTCGAGATCAACGAGGCCTTCGCGGCTCAGGTCCTCTGCAACATCAAGGAGCTTGGGATCTCAGAGGACAAGCTCAATATCTGTGGCGGGGGTGTGGCTCTGGGTCACCCGATCGGCGCTTCGGGCACGCGCATTCTGACCACGCTCATCCACCAGATGAAGCGCACCGGCGCCAAGCGGGGCCTTGCGGGCCTGTGCCTGGGCGGGGGCAACTCGGTGGCGATGGTCGTCGAAGCCGTCTGATCGTGCTCGTGATCGCGTATTGAGAACCGTTTTCTTTACGGAAACTTGGGACTTCTTGAACACCATCGGTCTTGACGTCCGATGGTGTTTCTGTATACTCATCCCATCGGCGACCGGGATGTTCCCGGAATTTCCGCCGAAATCCCGCGATAGTGCGGCAAAACCGCACGCGAAAGGAGCTCACGATGATCAACACAACGAACAACGACGTTGTTGTCTCGGGTCTCCAGCGGGATATCAAGCCCGGTCAGCCAGGCGGATACACGTTCTTGATGTATCACTGCTGACGCCAGCGGGCCGCTCCGAAATTCTCTCGTAGAATTCCCCCCGTAGAAATACACCCGAAATAGCAACACACATCCACCCACCTCTGGCGGTGTGATCTTGCGCATGCACAGCGTCTGATCCCATTCGGCTAGGTGTCATCACTGTTTTTGCATGTTCACATTCAGCGGGCTCTGCCCGAGCGCCGTCGGTGCGCGCACGCCGACTGGAATTGAGGTTTCACGTGGAACACAACGAACTCAGAAGCTGGCCAGGCTCGAAGCTGGAACACACCAGCCGGTTGGCTACGACGAGAGAGCGGGAGGTCGCAAGGCTCCTGCGTCGACCCAGAACCCGCCGCCGGCTCCGGCTGGCGGTCGGGCCGGTCCTTCTGACGGTCCGATTCAGGTATACACGCCCGGCCGCGGGCCTTGGAGGCGTTCGCCCGCGCTAGAGTGGCCGCGCGGATTCGCCGATTTGAAAGTCCCGGAGAGACAGATGCTCAAGCGTACCC
>CAXBOF010000312.1:0-3691 GCA_963977205.1 uncultured Phycisphaera sp.
TGTCCCAGTCCCGCGCAAGCATGCTGCTGAATTCGCGGTCGCGGCGCATGTAATCCAGACGCTCGCGGAGATCTTGCTCGGTTGGCTGTGGCTCGAGGTTGTTCAGGACGATCGCCACGCCGCCGTTGAAGTTGGAGACGTCGGCCTGCACGCCGGGAAGTTCGATGTTGTCACCAAGGCGCGGCCGGGTGATCGGATAGACCGGTGCCAACCGCATATCAGCGATGTCGTTGCCGGCAAATTCCAGTCTGGGTTTGCTGGGAAGCACATCGGCAAACTCGGTGTTGATTAGGCCCGAGATCGTCTCGGCGTTGGTTGCAAGCGTCTTGATACGGAATGTCGACGAGGTGATCCCGTCATCCTCGGGATCCAGCGGGAGCACCTCGGCCGTTGCAAGCAGCTGTGTTTCATCAGTATCAGTGGCTTCCGCGGCTAGTTTGGCGACACGCTCGGCGACTTCCGGCCGCGTCATGGTGAGTCGCTGACCGTTCTCGTCGAGTTTGAGTCTCATCGTGATCGCGGTGCCGCCACGGAATTCCGTGTCGAGGAGTTCACCCCGCTGCGTGACAATCATGCCGATGCCCAGGCCGACGTAGCAGATCGAAACAACAATAAAGAAGCCACGCAAACGCAGCCAGTCGATCTTCGGCTCAAGCGTGCGCTCGAGTGCGGGCACCACAGTCGGGAGCATCTTCAGGCTCTTCTTGCCGAATTTCTCGGTCATGAGTCCGAAGATCAGCCGGCTGATGACCAGGGCACTGAACATGGTGCCGATGACACCGATGCCGAGCGTGATCGCAAAGCCCTTGATCTCCTGTGTGCCGATGTTGGCAAGCACGAGGCAGACGATCAGGTTCGTGACGTTGCCGTCAACGATCGATGAGAGCGCCTTGGAATAGCCCAGTCTGATGGCGGGTCTGAGTTCGAGGCCTGCCCGCTGCTCTTCGCGGATGCGCTCGAAGATCAGCACGTTGGCGTCCACCGCCATACCGAACGTCAGGATGATGCCCGCGATGCCGGGCAGCGTCATCGTGACATTGCCCAGAACCACCATTCCCATGATGAGCAGCGCATTGCAGAAGAGCGAGAAGACCGCGACGGCGCCCGCAATGAAGTAGTAGAAGATCATGAACACGCTGACAGCGATGAGTGAGATCACGCCGGCGATCAGACCCGCATCGAGGTTGTCCTGACCCAGCTCCGGGCCGAGGATCGACTGGCTGATCGGCTGGGGGCTCAATGTGGCCGTGAGCGTGCCCGCATTGAGCGTGCGGATGATGCTCTCACGCTCTTCGGAATTGTCGATGCCGGTGATGATGCCGCTGCTCGTGATCTTGGCGATCAGGTTGGGCCATGTGTAGACCTTGTTATCAAGGAGCACGGCCATCGGTTTGTTGAGATTCGCCTCGGTCAGGTTGCCTAGCAGCACGGCGCCGTTGGCGTCCATGCGGAAACCAACAGCTGGGCGGCCCGAATCATCAGAAGTCTCGAAAGCACGCGCCACACGCCAACTGCGCTGCGAGGGGCTCTGTGTCAGCGACTCACGAGGCGTGTCCCAGAGCAGGATGTACAGAAGTCCCTCAAACTCCTCGACGACTACCGGTCGACCGGAGGACGAGTAATACCCGGCAGGGTTGGCCATCATGGCCTCGGCCTGCTGAATCGTCTGGACCTGCGAGGTCGGGTCGGCGATCTGGAACCAGCGCGCATCGCGCGTGCCCGCCAGCCTGGGGCCTTCTTCACGCAGTTTTTCGCGGAGTTCCTGTTCTTGTGGATGCTCACCCACAGCAGGGGCGATGCGGAATTCCAGCACACCCGAGCCCTGAAGGAGACGGATCAGGTCGGATGGATCATCAAGCGATCTCCGGTTCGCGTGGTAGTTGTCGTAGATCGCGACGATCTCATCGATCCGGTCCGCTTCGCCGGGGATGCTCTCCTTGAGATTCTCGAGTGCCTGCGCCCGCTGGCTCGGGATCGGAAACGGTTCGTCTGATGTGTCATCAAGGACGTACTTGGTAACATCAGAAAGCTCAAGTATCTGTTGCAACCGATCGGCAAAGAGAACACTCGAGAGAAGCTCATCTCGGGCCTGATCGATCTGGATGCTCTTGGCCGCGATCTCGGCAACGATCTCGTCGATCGCTTCCGGGGGGGCGCCGTTCTCTGTAGCAGAACGTAAGCGCTCGCTGGCTTCGAGTTCCTGCTCTGAAAGCTGAATCAGATTGTTGAGCTGAGTCTTGCGGCCCTCATGACCTGCCGACAATTCATCAATTGCCGCCTGACGCTCATCGCCCTCAAGTCGCAGCACGCGGTCGAGATCCCGGCTCGTCATCTCTTGGCTGCGGATCTCATCGAGCTCGGCTAGGAATTGGGCCCGCAATTCCTTGACCGTATCGTTCGGCACAGGCATCGTGATCTCGATGCGGTCCCGGCCCTGCGGCACGATCGACAGGTCCATCGTGCCCTGCGGATCGACGCGGTCTTTGAGCACCGTGATCGTGGTCTCCATGACCTCGCTGGCGTTCATGGACGGGTCGATCTGGAGCTGATAGGTCAGGCTGAAGCCGCCGCGCAGGTCCTTGCCCTGACGGACGGTTTCATTGAGAGGCCAGATGTACGACGCCAGAAAAACCAGCAGCGCCAAAACAAGGCACGAATTGCGAACGAGGTGACGCATTCTTTATTTCCGTTGAACTATTGGTCAGTTATCGATGGCCGAGGCGAGCTCGGGTTCATCGGAAGTGGAGCTTTCAGATTTCGAACCAACGCCGGGGCGGACGACCTGCTGGATCGCGCTTTTGGCAAAGTGCATGCGGGTGTTGTTGGCGTCGTCGATCCGGATGACGACCTCGTCGCCCTTGATCTCGGTCACCGTGCCCAGCACACCGCCGATGGTTTGGACGCGGTCATGCTTCTTGAGGGCCGCCAGCAGAGCCGCCTTCTTCTTGCGCTCAGCTCTTTGAGCCCGCCCGCTCAGGAAGATCATCACGACAAACATGATGGGGATCAGCGGGAGGAACCACGCGCCGCCCAGGCCCCCTGCCGGTCCTGCCGGGGGCGTCGTGCCGCCGGTGCCGCCCGGCTGGGTCGTTGTGCCCTGAGCGGGAGCAGCCCCGGACTCCTGTGGCATACCAGGCACACTGGGCTGAGCTTCTTGAGCGGAGAGATTGCCGATAGATCCCGATTCAAACCATGCAGTCATGCGTTCTCGATCCCGTTTGACGACCCCGAGTGGGCTCTCATCCGATCGTGCTGAGTGGTCAAAGGCCCAGCCGATCACGCAGACCGCTCGGAAGACCCGTGACAGCCACGGGCCACCGCTCGGCGAACGAGAGCCAATCATCATCCCGGACGGCCCGGCGAATGTCCAACATCAGCCTCTGAAAGTGCCTCACATTGTGCAGGCTCACCAGAATAGGCCCGAGCATCTCCCCGGCCATGAACAGGTGCCGAATCGTTCCCCGGCTAAATCCCCCGCCATCGACCGTCTCGAACCCGTGGTGTCCCGGATCGCATGCGTGGCAGTCGCAACCGGGCTCGATCACCTCCCGATCCCTGGCAAATGGAGCATTGCGGAGACGCATCTGGCCCTGCCGGGTAAAGGCGTTGGCGTTGCGGCCGTTGCGTGTGGGCAGGACACAATCGAACATGTCTACGCCGCTGAGAACCGCCGCGAGGATGTCCCGCTCGT
>CAXBOF010000313.1:0-3691 GCA_963977205.1 uncultured Phycisphaera sp.
TTGCACTGCTTGATCCGAAGATGCCCGCAACCGGTTCCGCTCCGGATGAATTCGATGTGGCACCCGTGTTCTTTGTCGATGACGAGGGACGCAACTCATTTACGATCGAGATCGAGCCCGGCACGAGTCTTTATGGCACGGGTGAAGTGCCGGGGCCTCTGCTCCGCAACGGGCGCAGGACGATTCTCTGGAACTCCGATTCGTACGGCTACAAGGAAAGCACGCAGTCGCTCTACAAGTCGCACCCGTGGGTGCTGGCTGTGCGGCCCGATGGTTCGAGCTTCGGCGTGATCGGCGACTCGACGTACCGCATCGAGATCGACTTGACCGGTGACATCACGTTTCACGCCGAGGGGCCCGAGTTCCCGGTGATCGTGATCGAGCGTGATTCGCCGCAGGAGATTGTACAGACACTTGCGCAGCTGACCGGCACGATCCCGATGCCTCCCAAGTGGGCGATCGGGTATCACCAGTGCCGGTACAGCTACTACCCGGACGAGCAGGTGCGCGAGATCGCCAAGGGGTTCCGTGACCGGAGCATCCCGGCGGATGTGATCTGGATGGACATCCATTACATGGACGAGTACCGGATCTTCCGCTTCGACGAGGAGCTCTTTCCCGATCCGAAGGGGCTCAACGACTATCTGCTGAACGAACTGAACTTTCACAACGTCTGGATGATCGATCCGGGTGTGGGGGCCGAGACCGAGCGGTTCCCGCCCGAGGGATACAGCGTCTACGAAGAACTCATGGAGGGTGACCACGCAGTCAAGACCGCCGATGGCGATGTCTACAAAGGGGAGGTCTGGCCCGGTTGGTGCGTCTTCCCTGATTACACACAGGAGCGCACGCGTGACTGGTGGGCGGGGCTGTACGAGGACTTCATGGCTCAGGGCATCACGGGTGTCTGGAACGACATGAACGAGCCGGCAATTTTCAACGTCGTCACCAAGACCATGCCTGAGGACAACATGCACGCGGGTGATCCAGAGATGGGCGGCCCGGGCGACCACGCGCGATTCCACAACGTGTACGGCATGCTCATGATCAAGGCCACGCTCAAGGGCGTGCAGGAAGCCAACCCGGATAAGCGTCCGTTTGTTTTGAGTCGGGCGACGTACCTGGGCGGGCAGCGTTACGCGGCGGGCTGGTCGGGCGACAACTCGGCCGACTGGTGGGATCTCGAAGGCAGCGTGCCGATGGTGCTCAACATGAGCCTCTCGGGCTTCCCGTTCTACGGCCCGGACCTTGGCGGCTTCATCGGCAACGGTGATGCGCAGCAGTTCGAACGGTGGTTCGCTTTCGGTGTGATGTTCCCCTTTGCGCGCGGGCACACGGCTGTGGGCAACGTGCAGAAGGAGCCGTGGGCGTTTGGGGCTGAGGTCGAAGAGACGGCGCGGCAGGCGCTCAACAATCGCTACCGTCTGCTCCCCTACTACTACACAATCTTCTACGACGCGCACACGACCGGCATGCCCATCGCGCAGCCCGCGTTCTTTGCCGACCCGAGCGACCCGGCGCTCCGCACGGAGGATGACATCTTCCTGATCGGTGAGGGCCTGCTCGTCGTGCCCAAGTTGACACTCCACGGCGACCGCATGCCTGCGATGCCAAGGGGCATCTGGAACCCGCTCTCGCTCGAGGGCGCGGACAACCCCGATATGCCCGAGTTCTATCTCAAGGGCGGCACGATCATTCCATCGGGGCCGATCATGCAGTACACGAACGAGAAGCCGCTGGATCCGCTCACGCTGATCGTTGCACTCGATGAGAACGGCCGAGCTTCCGGCACGCTGTACGAAGACAGCGGCGACGGGTACGAATTCCAGCAGGGCGATTATTTGCTGAGCACTTACGCTGCCGAGCGCACGGGGAATACCGTCAATGTTTCACTCGCTGGCGAGGAGGGCGAGCGTTCTCGGCCCGATCGCTCGATGCACGTGCGGCTGATTCTTGAGAATGGCGATGAGCTGACTGCTCACGGCAGGGACGGCCAGATAATCACGATCGAACTGCCAGAATAAACCGCTTTAGCTTACGCGGCTCAGGCGGCCCCGACCTCGCGTGTTGCCAGCGTGAGGATGTTGGCCTGCGTCATGTCATTGCCTTCGAGTGTGCCGGTGCACACGCCGTCGGCGAGGACCATGATCCGGTCCGAGAGTGCCAGCAGTTCGGGCATCTCGCTCGAGACGAGCACGACCGCCAGCCCCTTGTCCACGGCCTGGCGGATGAGTTTGTAGACCTCGGCCTTCGTGCCCACATCGATGCCGCGGGTCGGCTCATCGAGCAGAAGCACCTTCGTTTCGCGCCCCATCCATCGCGCGATCAGCAGCTTCTGCTGGTTGCCGCCCGAGAGCTCGCCCGGCTTGCTGCGCGTCGATGCGGCTTTGACGTGGAAGGTATTTATTTTCTCTTCGACGACGCGATCTTCTGCGCTCTCGCGTCTGAAACCGAATGGGATTCGCCAGTTCGCCAGAAGTGGCATCCGTGGCGCGATGATGTTCTCGTCCACACCGAGCTGGAAGAACAGCCCCTCGTGGCGACGGTCTTCTGGGACAAGCCGACGAGGCCGCCGATGCCCAACACCTCGCCTGCGCGGACTTCCAGCGAAACATTGTGGACCTTTCCGGGCGAGCAGATCGCGTCGGCCTTGAGTACAACTCTTCCGGGGTCAGGGTGCTCGCCTGCAAGACCTGTCGCGTCTTGGAACGTCTGGGTCTCGATGCTGTCGGTCTGGACTTTACCGGTTGGTGTGACAACACGTCGCCCGATCATCTGCTCAACCAGTGTGGCCTCGTCGAGACCCTTGACCTCGTTGGTCGCGACGAACTTGCCGTCACGCAGCACGCTGACCCGATCGCAGCAGGCGAATATCTCACCCATTCGGTGTGAGACGTAGATGATCGTGAGGCCCTGGGCCGCAAGTTCGCCGACGATCTCACCCAGTCGATCGGCTTCGGCGATCGAGAGCGAGCTCGTTGGTTCGTCGAAAACGATCACGCGGGGCGATGAGCCGCCACGGTGTGCGCCGTCTTCGAGCGAGGCTGCGATCTGGCAGATCTGGCGTTTACCGGGGCTGAGTTCGCCCAGCGGGCGACGCACATCGATCGCAGGATCCAGTCGGTGAACGAGCTGCTTTGCCCGCTTGATCATCTCTTCGAAATCTACAGTGCCCAGCTTGCCGCGGGGCATGTCGTGCAGGCAGAGGTTTTCGGCCACACTCAGATTGGGGCATTGCGCCAGTTCCTGGTGCACTATTCGCACACCGGCCGCGAAGGCGTCGTCGATCGAGCCGAGCTTGAGCTCTTTGCCATCGAGAACGATCTTGCCGGTGTCGGGTTTGTGCAAACCGGCGATGGCTTTGCCGAGTGTGCTCTTGCCCGCGCCGTTCTCGCCCATGAGCGCGTGAACCTCGCCCGCGCAGAACGAAACGGACACATCGCTGAGCGCCTGTGTGATACCGAAGCGTTTTGATACGCCCTCGACATGCAGACACGCGTTGTGACACTCGTCGGACACTGTTTCTCTCTGCAAGTATGACTCGGGAAAGAAAGTCAACCGGCGGGCTTTCGCCGACCGGTCGTGTAGTTGCTTGGATTAGTTTCCGCTGGTCGGGTCCCAGATATTCCAGTTCTCGGCGTATTCGTCGACGTTGTCGGTGTTGACGATGTCGAACTCGGCGTAGTTCATG
>CAXBOF010000314.1:0-3681 GCA_963977205.1 uncultured Phycisphaera sp.
GGCTCGTACAGCCCCTCCTCGGCGACCTCATCGAGCATCGCGAACACGGCCTCGGCGTGGTCCTCCCACTCGCTCTGGCGCGTCGGCTTCTGGGGCACAATGATCACGAAGGGCCAGCGGTCCGGGTTGTCTCGCACATGTTTGGGGAGTCCAACAGCGAGGTTTTTCTTGCCGTCCGTACCGCACTCGCCCGCGCCGTGGAGGAAGAGGATTGCTGGACCGCCTTCCTCTACCCCGGGCGGGATCATGATCGCCCAGGCGTAGGTGACGCCATCGACCTCCATCGTCAAATTGTGGACACGCACCTTCTCGGCTCCCTCCTCGGGCTGTGGCACGCCACCGGCGAGCAGCGTCTGGAACATGAGTACGAACGCGAGTAGTGCCGTGTGCATGTCGCATGTTGTACGCTCTTCAACGATGACACACAACCCCCCTGCTTCCGAGCCTGTTTCCGAGCCTGTTCGAATCGCGATGTGGTCCGGGCCGCGCAACATCTCGACAGCCCTGATGCGTTCGTGGGGCAACCGCCCCGATGCCGCTGCGATCGATGAGCCCCTGTACGCGCATTACCTGAACGTCTCACCGCTCTCGGTCCGGCACGCGCACCCGGGGTGGCAGGATGTGATGCGGACGCAATCGACCGACTGGCGTGTGGTCACCGACTATCTCACCGGCCCCGTGCCGGGCGGCAAGGCGATCTGGTACCAGAAGCACATGTCGCACCACCTGACGCCGGACATGGAGCGATCGTGGGTCCTGGGTCTTTCCAACTGCTTTCTGATCCGCGAGCCGGCCGCGATGATCACGAGCTTTATCAAAGTCATCGCTGAGCCTCGCCCCGAAGATCTGGGTCTCCCGCATCAGGTTGAACTCTTCGAATGGCTCCGGAAAGAGACGGGCGAAACGCCGCCGGTGATCGATTCGAAAGACGTGCTCACCGATCCGCGCGGCGTGCTGACTCGTCTCTGCGAACGCATCGGCGTGCCGTTCGACGAGGCGATGCTCGCCTGGCCCCCCGGCCCAAGGCCCGAAGACGGCGTGTGGGCGCCCCACTGGTACGACAGCGTCAACGCATCCACGGGCTTTGGGCCTTACGGGGCCAAGGACGAGAGCGTCCCCGCGCGCCTCAAGGGCGTGCTGGAATCGTGCCAGGGTCTCTACGATCATCTTGCAGCCCACCGTGTTCAGTAGACGGAAGTTCTCACCATGCTTCAGACATTCAACGACAAAAACGCCGACCTCAAAGTCAATATCAACGGCAAGCTCATCCACCGGCGTGACGCGGGCGTGAGCCCCTTCGACTCGGTTGTCCAGGGCGGCGACGCGGTCTGGGAAGGCCTGCGCGTCTATCAGGGCCGCATCTTCAAGCTCGACGAGCACCTCGAACGGCTGCGTCGCTCCGCCAAGGCGCTCGACTTTGCAACGATCCCTTCGCGCAGCGAACTGACGAAGGAGATCAAGAAAACGCTCGAAGCCAACGGCATGACCGACGGTGTCCACATCCGCATCACGCTCACGCGGGGCGAGAAGATCACCAGCGGCATGGACCCGCGACTCAATCAGTCGGGCCCAACACTGATCGTCCTCGCCGAGCACAAAGCCCCGGTGTACAACGACGCCGTGGGAAGCAAGGGGCTGAATCTCATCACGAGTTCGATCAGGCGCTTCCCGCCCGACTGCCTCGACCCCAACATTCACCACAACAACCTGCTCCAGTCGATCCTCGCCAAGATCGAGGCGAACTACGCCAATGCAGACGACGCGATCATGCTCGACCATCACGGCTTCATGGCCGAGACGAACGCGACCAACGTCTTCATCGTCAACGAGGGCATCGTCGAGACCAGCCGGGCTGTCGCGTGCCCTGAGGGGATCACGCGCCAGACTGTGCTGGATCTGTGCGCCAAGAACCAGATTCCCTGGCGCGAGCGTGATCTCTCCATGACGCACATCTATAACGCCGACGAGTGCTTTACCACCGGCACGATGGGCGAACTGGCCTGGGTCGGCACGGTCGACGGCCGGAAGATCGGACAATCCCGGATGGGCCCGGTGACCGGACGTCTCCGCGAATTGTTCGCACAGCTCACAAAGACCGAGGGCGTCAGGGTTGTCGAGGAATCCACGAAATCCTGCTAGGTATACGCCCAAGTAGGATGCGATGGTTGCGGGGAACGATTCGATGACGCGATACCGGATACACGGCCGAGACACGGGCGAAGATGTCACCAAGATCTTTGAAGCCGAGTCTGGCGACGAAGCCAAGAAAATGGCGCACGCGATCGGCCTGGACGTCATCGCTGTCGAGGTGCTGGGCGATGGGCCTGCACCAAACCCCGAAGCTCACGCCGGTCACTCGCCAAGCAAAGCCGAATCTTCGCCTCTGACCGACACGCCCGTCGACCCGCGCGACCTGCCCGAGGTTGAGGTCTGGCAGGGCTCGCCCAGCCAGTGGACGAATTTCTGGTGGTACGTCCTGTGCATCCTGATCATCCCGATCCCGTGGGCGATCTGGAAGATGATCTCGACGGCCAAGCAGAACTACGCCATCACGACCCAGCGCCTCACACTCGAGACGGGCGTCTTCAAGCGCGAGCTCGAGGAGATCGAGCTCTACCGCATCAAAGACACACAGCTCACGCGCACGTTCATTCAGCGTGTGCTCAAGCTCGGGACGGTGACGGTTGTGTCGTCCGACGAATCCATGCCTCGGCTCGTGATCCCTTGGATCAAGAACCCAATCGAGGTCCGCCAGCACCTGCGCGAGAATGTGGAACTCGTCCGCCGGGCGCGGGGCGTGCGTGAACTCGATATGAACTGAGTGATCGGGTGCCACGGCTTGTCTTGCAAGCCGTGCTGAGTGCTAACCAGAACGCACGGCTTGCCGAAGACGGACAAGCCGTGGCACCCAATTAACTATACGATAGTGGGCACTTCGCCGAGTACCCAGCGTCCGACCTGCCAGCCCAGAGCGGCAAGCCCGATGCCGAAGAAGACATTGGCGAGCACGTTGCTGATCGCCAGCCCCGGGTAGCCGTCGCGCACCAGTTCGAACGTATCGAACCCGAACGTCGAGAACGTCGTCAGCGAGCCGAGAAAGCCCGCGACGAGGAAGAACCGCAGCCGATCATCCGTTTCGCCCCGGTACAGGTACATGTACATGACGAGCCCGATGAAGAAGCACCCGACGAGGTTGACCAGCAGCACGCCCCACGGGAAGCGGTGCCCGAGCTTGCCCAGAATCGGCCCGGTGAAAGCAAAGCGGGCCAGCGCACCGAGCGCGCCGCCCAATCCGATCACGATCGCGTTGACAAGAGCCGTCGGCATGCGCAGTGGTCCTTCTCTGTTGACAACAGTTCCAGCTATTCCCGCAACCACCAGAGCGCCTTGCGCGTCTTGCTGAAGCGCGCGGCGTTGGCGGCCTTGGATTGCGCGATCACCTCCATCGCCTCGTCCGGGTCGTCCGTGAAAACGACGAGATCCAGATCCGTCTCATCGATCGCGCCAGCCTCGACGAGGTTGAAGCGCGCAAAGTCGACGATCGGCTGCCAGTAGTCACGCCCCATCAGGACGATCGGGAAGTTGTGGATCTTGCCCGTCTGGATCAGAACGAGCGTCTCGAACACCTCGTCGAGCGTGCCAAAGCCCCCCGGCAGGACAACGAACGCGCAGGAATACTTC
>CAXBOF010000315.1:0-3678 GCA_963977205.1 uncultured Phycisphaera sp.
GTGAGGCCGCGGGGCATGCACGGCCCATCATCGCGGCCATTGCGTCTGAGCAAACGACTGATCAACGAGTGCCGGTGACACCAGAGTCGGCCAAGGCTTTGGTGGAGGCCGGCTGGGACGTGCGCGTGCCCCGGGGGATGGGGCTGCCGAGCGGCTTTGCCGATGAAGCGTACGAGGCGGCCGGTGCATCCCTCTGTGAGGGGCGAGAGGCACTGCAAAGCGCCCGCATCGCGCTGTGTGTCTCAATGGACTCGGATTCGTTTGTGGACATGGTTCCCGAGGGCGTGATTCTCGCGGGTTTTCTGGATCCGTTTACCAAGCCCGCGCGGATCGCAAGGCTCGCCGAGCGCGGCGTGTCTTCGCTGGCGCTCGAACTGGTGCCCCGCACAACGATCGCGCAGTCGATGGATGGCCTGAGTTCGCAGGCGAGTCTGGCGGGATACGCGGCCGTGGTGCTGGCGGCCAGCAAACTCGCCAAGGCGCTGCCGATGATGTCGACCCCAGCAGGGACGATCAAGCCTGCGCGGGTGCTGGTGGTGGGCACGGGCGTGGCGGGGCTCCAGGCGATCGCGACGGCTGTCCGGCTCGGGGCGCGCGTGACCGCCTACGACGTGCGGCCGACAGCCAAAGAGCAGGTCGAATCGCTGGGCGCGAAGTTCGCCAAGATCGACCTGGGTGAAACGGGCGAGACCGCGGGTGGCTACGCGAAAGAGCTGACATCCGAACAGCTCGATATGCAGCGCCAGCAGCTGACCAAGCTCTGCGCCGAGTCGGACATCATCGTGACGACGGCTCAGATCTTCGGCAGGCCTGCGCCCATGATCGTGACCAGTGACATGGTCCGCGCGATGAAGCCGGGCTCGGTGATCGTCGATGCCGCGATCGCCACGGGCGGGAACGTCGAGGTGGCCAAGGTCGGCCAGGAGATCGAGTTTGAGGGCGTGACGATCATCGGCGACCCGTTGCTGCCCTCGCGCGTAGCGCGCGATGCGAGCCAGATGCTGGCCTCGAACTTTGTCTCACTCCTGACGCGGGTGCTCGACGCGGAGACGAAACAACTCAAGAACCCTGAGGAAGACGAGATCCTTGCGAGCGTCCTGCTCACCCACGGCGGCCAGATCCGCGACGAGCGCATCGCCAAGCTGACTGTGAGTCCATCCCAAGGAGGCGCACGATGACGCTCCTGCTGCTGATTCTGATACTGTCTTCGTTCCTCGGGATCGAGCTGATCCGTCGGATCCCGTCGCAGCTGCACACGCCGTTGATGTCGGGCTCGAACGCGATCTCGGGCATCACGCTGGTCGGGGCGATCCTTGCGACCTCGATCGAGGGCGACTGGGCCAAGGCGCTTGCGGTCTTGGCATTGCTCGCGGCGACGATCAACGTCGTGGGCGGGTACGTCGTGACGAATCGGATGCTGGGCATGTTCGCGGGCAAGCCGAGCGCCAAGGGCGGGGGGCAGCGATGAGCGACGTCACCCTCCGTGGCGTGCGTGCTCTTCCTCGTGGGCCTGAAGCTCATGGGCAAGCAGGCCAGCGCCAAACGCGGCAACTTCATCTCCGCGGCGGGCATGATCCTGGCAGTCGTTGTCGCAATCACCGCGACGGGTGTTGATTACCTGACGATCGCGATCACGGTCATCGTCGGCTCGCTCATCGGTGTGTTCGCGGCGGTGCGCGTCAAGATGACCGCGATGCCCGAGATGGTGGCGCTCTTCAACGGCTCGGGCGGGCTGGCCTCGCTGGCGGTCGGGCTGATCGAACTGCTGCCCGGTCGTGAAATCGAGATCTCCGGCCGAATCGCGGCCTCGGCTGCGGTGATCATCGGCGGCGTCGCGTTCTCGGGCAGTCTCGTGGCGTTCGCAAAGCTCGCAGGCAAAGTGAACACCAAGCCGATCATCTTCCCGTTGCAGCTCACGCTGACGGGCGCATTGGCGGTCGCGGCGATCGCGGTCGCGGGATTCGCTGTGCCGACGGATGCGCACGGCTCGATCATGATCGTCCTGTCCGTGCTCGCCATCTGGCTCGGTGTGATGAGCGTGATCCGCATCGGCGGGGGCGACATGCCCGTGGTCGTGTCGCTGTTGAATTCGTACTCGGGCGTCGCGGCCGCGTTCGCGGGATTGGCATTGGCAAGCCCGGTCCTGATCGTCGCGGGCACGCTGGTTGGGGCCGCGGGACTGATGCTCACCGGCGCGATGTGCAAGGCGATGAACCGCTCGCTCAGCAACGTGCTGTTCGCGGGCTTCGGCGCGACGGCCGCGACCGGCGGCTCGTCCAAGCAGTCGGGTGAGGCCAAGCCCATCAGCGCGCCCGACACGTACGCCCTGCTCGAGGCGGCGCGCAGTGTGGTCATCGTGCCGGGCTACGGCATGGCGGTCGCGCAGGCGCAGCACGCGGTGAAGGAACTCGCCGAGTTGCTCATGGACAACGGCGCGGATGTGCGTTTCGTGATGCCCGGGCACATGAACGTGCTGCTGGCCGAGGCGGGCGTCGATTATGACCAGCTCGCCGAGCCGGGCGACGTGAACCCGACGATGGAGAACGTGGATGTGGCGCTGGTCATCGGCGCCAACGACGTCGTGAACCCGGACGCGCGCGAGGACGAGTCGAGCCCGCTGTATGGCATGCCGATCGTCGAGGTCGACAAGGCCCGCACGGTGGTGGTCTTGAAAACGCGGATGCTGTTCGGCGATGCGCAGAAATCCATGGCCGCGATCGTCGCGGAATTCAAGCAGGGGTAATCGATGGCTCGCTTGCATATCGCGCTTTTGGTCGCCATCGCGCTGATGATCTTCGGATTCGGCGCGTCCTTTCTGGCGCGAGGCAACGTCGAATTCATCATCTACGTCGGCGTGATTCTTTTCTTTACGGCTGTCGTCTGGCTCTCGATGAAGAAAGTCAGCTACACAGATGCGACGCTGGTGGGGCTGACGGTCTGGGCGGGGATGCACTTTGCCGGCGGCGGGATTCCGGTCGGTGATGGTCGGCTCTACGACGTCATGCTTCTCCCGCTCTCGGAGAAAGTCCCGATCTTTCGCTACGACCAGCTCGTGCACATCTGGGGCTTCTTCGCGTCGACACTGGTGATGTACTGCCTGGTTATCGCCGCGTTCGGTGAGCGGATCAGGAGCTCGGTCTCGCTGGCGATCGTCGTCGTTATGGCGGGGCTGGGCGTGGGGGCGTTCAACGAGATCGTGGAATTTCTCGTGACGCTCGCGGTGCCGAGCACGGGCGTGGGTGGGTACATGAACACGGCACTGGATCTCTGCGCCGACCTCATCGGCGCGCTGCTCGGGTGGGCGTATATCCGCGTGCGGTACCTCAAGCGCGCTTAACCATTACTGGCGATCTTTCGGGAACGGGCGGCGTTGAATCCGGATCCCGCTGTCGGGCGAACGCGATGAGGGTAGATGTACTGAGAGGGCAAGAAGCCGTGGAAGATCGCACGAACGCACAACCCGGGACGTACCCGCTGACGCTGCTGATCGATGGCGAGTGCCCGCTCTGCAAGCGCGAGGTCGCGTGGCTCGATCGGCGCGACAAGCACGATCGCCTGCGGTTCGTCGACATCGCGAGCGTGGACTTCGATCCGGCTCTCTATAGCAAGACACTCGATGAGCTCATGGGCTCGATCCACGCGGTCACAGCTGGCGGCGAGACCGTGACGGGTGTGGAG
>CAXBOF010000316.1:0-3670 GCA_963977205.1 uncultured Phycisphaera sp.
TTACGCGGTCGAAGCTGGCGGGGTCGATGCCCTTGATCCGGGCTGTCGTGACCTGCTGCGCGTTGAGTTTGACGAGCCCATAAGCGTCGATCGTGGGCGTGGCTGCCTCGATCCACTCATCGCCTTCGAGCATCTCGATGAGCTTGTCATAGTCGCCGAAGCCCTTCTGTGGGCGCGAAATCTCGACGTCGCCCATAAGGGTGCGGCCCGACTGGATGAGCTGCTCAAGGAAGCCGCCCATGACGGACCATGTGATGAGTTCCATGGCGACCGAGAGCATGACCGCGGCCGAGGCGAGCAGGGGCATGACCTTGCTGGTCAGATAACGGCGTGTGAGGAGGCTTTGGAACACTGGGCGGACTGTACCCTTCTCGTTGAAGTGGCGCTCGGCTTTGGCGGCCGGGCACCTTATCATCGGGCTGTGATTGGGAAACCCCTCCAGATCGATTCGGTCCTGCTCGAGAGCAACATGCTTTTGGCGCCGATGGCCGGGTACTGCGATCTGGCGTGGCGGCTCACCTGCCGGGGCTTTGGCGGCGTGGGTCTGGCGTGCACGGACCTGCTGTCTCCTCACGGCCTGCTGCGCGGGACGCAGCATTCACTGGATCTGGCGGCCACCAACGACCAGGACAAGCCCGTTGGCATGCAGCTCTACGGCTCGGACCCCGAGATCATGGCCGAGGGCGCCAAGTGGGCCGCCGAGCACGGGGCGACGATCGTCGACATCAACATGGGCTGCCCCGTGGACAAGGTTGTCAAGAAAGACGGTGGGTCGAAGCTGATGTGCGACATCGGAAGCGCGACGCACATCGCCGAGGCTGTGCGCCAGGCGCTGCCCGAGTCGATCCCGCTGACCGCCAAGATGCGCCTGGGCTGGGATG
This sequence comes from uncultured Phycisphaera sp., assembly GCA_963977205.1. GTDB lineage: Bacteria > Planctomycetota > Phycisphaerae > Phycisphaerales > UBA1924. The sequence continues at coordinate 882 of CAXBOF010000316.1, forward strand.
AGGACGCCTACGAGAACGACTGCGCCCCGAAGCTTGCCTGCCGACTGATCGATGTCGGTTGCTCGGCGATCACCGTGCACGGGCGCACGACGGAGATGCGGTTCAAGGGCGACTGCAGGCGAGAGGGCATCAAGCGCGTGGTGGACGCGGTCCGTGCGCACACGAGCGGCACTGTGCCCGTCATCGGCAACGGTGATGTGAACTCGGCCGAGGACGCGCTGGACATGCTCCGGGAGACAGGCTGCGCGGGCGTGATGATCGGTCGCGGCTCGCTTGCGAGGCCCTGGATCTTCCGTGACGCGTGGTCGCTGCAGACGACCGGCGAGTTGCCCGAGCCCCCCACTGTTGATGAGATCGCGGCGATGGTGCTCGGTTTCTTTGAGCTGATGCTCGAGTTCCGCAACGAGCACTACGCGATGCACAAGCTGCGGACGCGGATCAGCTGGTTCATCAAGACGATGAACACGCGAGCAATCAGCTGCAAGCCTCTGGGCGATGCGATCCGCGGGGCCAAGACCGCCGAGGATGTCCGCCGGGTGATAGCCGAGTTCCGGGCGGGCGAGTATCGGTTGTTCGCCGGTCAGCGAGAATCGGTCACCGCCTGATCGGGCGTGCTTCAGATCATCTTCTTCAGGGATAATCCCAAGATCATGACAGGCCCTTGTTGTGCGCGCATCAGCGTGCGTGTCCGGATTTCGGACGACCAAGGGGGACACCATGACCATCTCACGCCGAGGCTTTGCAGCCAGCCAGTGGAAGCTCCCGGTCGCGGGAATCGCAGCGGCCGGGTGCATGGGGATCCTGATCTGGCAGCTGATGCCCTCGCGGAGCGAGCGCACCGACAAGCCGAAGCCGACGCTCGTCATGGCCGACGGCTCGACGCCCGAACCACGCCAGCGGCGGATGGCGCCCAGCGAGATGAACTGGGAAACCTCGGCTGAAGACGAGGGACGCCAGTACACGTTCGAGCGTGTCTCGAACCCGCGCGATGTCGCCGGGCAGATGGAAACGATGGCGCAGGTCGCCTCGACGCTGAGCGGCGACGCCTCGGGCGGCGCGGGCTCACTTGGCGCCAGCGTGCGGGCGTTTCTCGAACCCATCAACGCGGGCGACAAGGACGCCCTCGACGCGGCGGTCACCGAACTAGGCGGCTCGATCGAACCCGATGAGAATGGCGACCTGCCAACATATGGCATCTACACGCTTTTCTCGGGACTCCTGAAGTTCGCTTCGCTCGATACGACGAACATCGACGTGCGCGAGCCCACAAAAGACCTTGCGGGAGAAGAGGGTGTGAGCGTCAGCATGAACCGGAACGTCGATGCCGACCCGGAGACGGGTGAGGATGTCGAGACGGTTTCGAGTCAGATCTCGGGTGCGCCGGTGCGGCTGTTTCCCGAGGCTGCGGGCTTGGAAGCCAAGGGCAAGCTGATCGAGCTGCGTTTGCCCTTTCTGGCCAAGGGGTCGAAATCCGAGAACCCGGACATCGTGGTGAATCTGCAGATGCGCCGGGTCGCGGGCGATCGGTGGCAGCCGGCGGGGTTCGTGGTGGATGTGCGCAACGAGGAATTGATGAACGAGGTCATGAAGGCGGCTATGGCTCGCCGGGGGGGGTGAACGAAGTTGCAAAGGAACCACGCCATGAAACGCGGATTCACACTCATCGAGGTGTTGGTCGTCATCGCGATTGTCAGTCTTGTGATCGCGATCACGTTGCCCGCGCTCGGCTCGGCCCGCACGACCGCCAGGCAGACGCTCTCGATGTACGCCGATGCGAACAAGACGTACCCGTTCCCGGGTCAGGTCGAGGATGTCGATGTTCCCGGCGGGGGCGATGTGTACAGCTTCGAGTGGTACCCGCAGGGCACGGTCGTGGCGACGACGAGTCTCTGGCAGTTCGGCACGCTCTGGCCGGCGCTTGTGAGCAACATCACGCCCTGGGAAGAGGCGTACTCGACGTGGATCAGCCCGGGGCGGGACAAGTCGCTGCCGACGCTCGAGGATATTTTCGGTGATCTCGATCCGCACGAGGTGGTGAGCTACGAGTACAGCAACAGCTTCCTGGCATCGCACCGCAACTGGCAGGACAACGCGATCGAAGATCCCAAACTGCTCGGCCCGACGCGCCCCGACGAGGTGACCTACTCCTCGCAGAAGGCACTGCTCTGGGATCGGCACCTGTCGTATCAGACCGACCAGCCCGAGATCGTCGAGGGGCATTACAACATCAGGACGCCCATGGTCTTTGCCGACATGCACGGCGACGTGAAGAACCCGCTCGATGCAACCCAGGGCACGCCCAATCCCAACAACATGACCGACATCCGCAGGCTCCACAACACGCCCAGCGGCGTGAGAGGCCGCGATTACTGAGTGATCGCTCCAGATCCGCTCGCCGGGGATACCGGACCGAGCCACCCAAAGCCCTATCATTTCCTGGCACGCCTTGCCCGCTTCAAACCGGGCAGGGTGTGCCGGTTTTGCCGTTGCGGTGATCAGTTTCGTTGTGGGGGGCTCAACGCAACCCGGGACGGGTGGTACCGTACAGTCAGAGGTGGCCGATTCTGTTCGGTCCGAAGGGGTTGAGAACACGATTTGGATATCGGGGCCGGTCGGCCTCGCTCCGGAAGGAAGAAAAAAAGATGCGAGCCCACACCGCCGCTTTCGTTGCTGCTCTTGTCGCGATCGCCGGGGCCCCCACCTCGATGGCCCAGGCAGTCACCCAGCCCGCCGCCGCTGCTTCTGCGACGAGCGAGACCGGCCCGAGGCTCGTGCTCAGCTCTGAGACT
>CAXBOF010000317.1:0-3664 GCA_963977205.1 uncultured Phycisphaera sp.
AATGTCGGACCAGCAAATCCGCCAGCGCCTCGCAGACGAGCCCGCAGGCGAGGAGCTGTGGAACGCGATCAGAGTGACTCCGGCGTTGCTCGAACTCGTACGACTGCCGCTGTTCTTGCAGTCGGTGATCTTCGCGTGGTCGCGGGAACTAAATGTCAAAGAGTTTCTCATCGACCACGTTGGGCGATACCAGATCTGGCGCGGGCATTCCCGCTCGGAGGTGCCCGCGGACGTTCCGATGGACGCGATCAACGGCGCCATGGCCAGGCTCGCCCTAGATATGACGCTCAATCGCCGCATGTGGGAAGGCACCGAACGCCTGAGCGAGATCGCGAGTGAGATCGCCACGCCCGAGGGTTCGGCGGCGCTCGTCAGAGTGATGTCCAACATCGATCCTCTGGAGTTCTCGGGAGATAGTTTTCGCTTTCGGCATTCCGGGTATCAGGATTCGTACGCCGCAAGGGCGCTGGTGGCACTACTCGAAATCCCCGCGGCATTCACGGCATCTTTCGACGCTGTCCTGCGATCCAGCCGGGCGCCCGGAGTGATCTCGGACCTCATCGCCCGGCTCGATGAGCAGCAGTTTGCCCGCCTCATTGACGTCGCGGGCCCGGAACGCGTGCCCCAGATCTTTGCCCTTGTCCCCGACGCGGTGTCTCTGCACATCCGCAGCTTCACTATCGACCAAGGCAGCGTCCAGTCGCTCGTTAACAAACTTCTACAGGTGCGTGGTTTCCTCCAACGATCCGATCGAGAGCGGCGTAACATCCTGGTTATCTCGATTCACGGGTTCAACACCCGAGGAGACTGGAAGAACACTCTCGGATTAGTTCTCTCCAAGGAAACCGATGGTGAGCGCTTTCTTTACGCCGCGTGGGACTATGGCGTGTTCCGAGCGGGCATTCTCAACCCGTTCGCGCGACGAGAGCGGGTTCGGCAGTTTCAGGCTTTCTATAACGAAACACTTAAAGGAACATCAGGCCAGCTCGAAGTCTGCATCGTTGCTCACAGTTTCGGGACCCACATCGCTGGACACGCGATACAACGATTCCCGGAAGTCAAAGTAGACCGTCTCTTGTTGCTCGGCTCTGTCCTCCCGAGGCGATATGACTGGGCAGCGGTCAAACACCGCTGCGGAAGCGTGCTCAACATTGTGGGGGGTGCCGACTTCGCTCTCAAGGCCGCTCGCGCTGTTCCCGGGCTAGGAACGGCCGGGCGTCGCGGATTCAAGGAACCCGCCAGCTATGTGACAGAGCACTTCGAGCCATACGTCGGTCACGGCGATCTCTTCGGTGAACGGTACATGCACGAGACATGGGTGCCGTTCATCCGTGATGGGACCGTGCCAGCTTGCTAATTCGCAGGCGATTGAGTCGCGCGACTGGCCCGTAGTGTCCAAATACTCAGCCAACACAATGCGCTCAAACCCGTTTCTTGGTCCATTCGTAGGTTGAGTGATCGAGCAAGAATCCGGCCTCTGTTTGGAGGTCGTAGCCATGAAGAAGTCGAGGTTTACGGAGGAGCAGATCGCGTTCGCGCTGCATCAGGCCGAGGGCGGCGCTGCAGTGCGGGATGTGTGCCGGAAGATGGGCGTGAGCGAGCAGACGTTCTATCGGTGGAAGAAATAGTTCGCCGGGATGGGCGTGGCCGAGGTCCGCCGTTTGAAGCAGCTCGAGGAGGAGAATCGGAAGCTCAAACAGCTCGTGGCGGACCACAGTCTGGACAAGCACATCCTGCAGGATGCCCTCAAAGGAAAGCTGTAAGGCCTGATCGCTGGCGGGAGATGGTGAAGAAATCACAGTCGGCGTACGACGTGAGCGAGCATCGTGCGTGCGAAGTGCTTCCACCATCCCCGTGCCACGCAGCGCTACGAGAGCGTGAAGGACGATCAGGCCGTGCTCAGATCGCGGATCAAGGAACTTGCAGGCGTGCATGTCACGTTGGGTTATCAGCGGATCTGGATCAGGCTGCGCCGGGAGGGCTGGGTGGTGAATTGCAAGAGGGTCTACCGGCTCTACCGGGAAGAAGGACTCTGCGTAGGCAGGCACAAGCCGCGTCGGCACCGGAGCAGCGCCACCCGGCCAGAGTTGACCAGGGCGACTCACGCCAACAAGAGCTGGAGCATGGATTTCATGTCCGACCAGCTCTTCGATGGGCGTCGCTTCCGGCTCTTGACGATAGTCGATGACTTCACACGCGAAAGCCTGGCGATCGAGGTGGCCAGCGGCTTGCGTGGCGATGATGTCGCCCGCGTGCTCGACCGGATCACGGCCGATAGGGGAGCGCTCCCATCGAAGATCCGCGTGGATAACGGCAGCGAGTTTACGAGCAAGTGGTTGGACCAGTGGGCGTACCTGAAGGGCGTGCGTCTGGACTTCAGTCGTCCCGGAAAGCCTACGGACAATGGGATCATCGAAGCCTTCAACGGCCGGCTGCGTGCCGAGTGCCTCAATGAGAACTGGTTTCTTTCGCTTGACGACGCCAAGCAGAAAGTCGCAGCCTGGCGATTGCATTACAATCAAGACAGACCACACAGCGCCTTGGGCAACCTGGCCCCCAAGGAGTTCGCTGCATCATCCGGCCAGGCTAGCCTGGCCGGATGATGCAGATCCCTAGCCCTGCAACTGGTACAGGAACGGGGACAAGCGCAGGTCACACTACTGTAACATAGGAAGTGGTACAACAAATGGGGGCAGGTCATTCTTGTTGTCCCTTTTGCTCGTCCACTACTCACCCTCTGGGGCCATTAAGGAGTCTCGTCATCGTGTGGTTACCGCGGATTCGGTTGTCCATCCGATCGCTCGATCACATATTCATGTTTCGGTGTCATTTCTTCGAGATCAATTGTCATTCTAGAAATCATCTCTTCCCAATCCCGTAGATCCCGAAGATCATTGCTCCCAAATTCTTTCTTGTAGATCCGACGGAGGTCGCCATGGATTTGACCATCGCTGAGTTGAAGATATCTTTCTGCAGTTCGGTGAAGCATGCGTACGCGCCATTGGCGAAGACCCGAATTGGTCTTGTCCAATAGCAACTCTAAAACTTTGGATAATTTGTGATCGATAGTCTCGGCATCAACAGAGCGATCAACATCGATGAGATCCGATGGCGTGTTTCCGAGCTGGATCGAGCCACCAGTGCCGTATTTGTCGAGTGTAGACCAGGATTTCATCCACCCATCGATGATTCGTATCTTCTCGGCCGGAGGCACCTCATCGTCATTCAGATCTACTCGCAGTGCGCTCAGTGACTTGCGTAGGGGGCGGCAGTCATCACGGATTTCGAGTATCCGGTGGAGAAGATCCTCGCCGTCTCGCGCTCGTTCAAGAACCGTGACCGGAATCGGAGGGATCTCTGCGATCGCAAAGGGTGTAATCGGATACCGAGTATTTACCCGAGTCTGGCGGATACCCTCGGAAAGATCACGAAAGCGCCCCATGAGATCACAGACCGTGTGCTCCTCTTTCATCTTCGCACCTGGCACATATAAAGATGCGAATCGCCGCATCGGAAGTGCAGAAATACCTAGTGCTCTCTCGGCCCGAATCAGCCCCGTGGCCTCGTCCATGACTTGTTCGAGCGACATCGTGCCGAGAGGCTCGCGCTTCTCAATGGAGTTACCTTTGAGCGTTAAGCGTGACGACCCATAGGAACTCAAGGG
>CAXBOF010000318.1:0-3661 GCA_963977205.1 uncultured Phycisphaera sp.
CCGCCGGAAGAGATGATGAGCGGGATGAACGAGACGAGGATGGCGGCCTTTTCGAGGTGCGACTGGAACATGTCGAGCACGCCGATGGTGGCGACCTGCAGCAGCAGCAGGATGCACAGCCAGATGCCGCGGGCCCTGACCATGTCGACGAGACGCGTCTGCATGTAGGGCTTGTCGAGGGCCTGGATACCGGCCTGTTTCTGGATGTCCTCGGTGACCTCTTCCTCGGCGACGTCGGCGACGTCGTCGTGGGTGACGATGCCCAGCAGCACGCCACGCGAATCGATGACGGGCAGCGCAGTGCGGTCGTAGCGCCCCATCATGCGGACAGCTTCTTCGCGGTCTTCGTGCGCATCGAGGGACTGGTACGAGTCGTCCATCAGATCGCTGATGTGTGTTGCCGGGTCGGCGATGAGGAGCTGGCGGATCATCAGGTCGTCGATGAGGCGCTGCTTGCTGTCGACGACGAAGATCCAGTGGACGGTCTCGGCGTCGCGCCCGAACTTGCGGATGTGATCGAGTGCGCGGCTGACGGTCCACTCGGGCCGGACGCGGACGTAGTCGGGCGTCATGAGTCGGCCGACGCTGTCGGCGTCGTAGCCGAGGATGGCCTGTGTCACGCGGCGGGTCGCGGGGCTGAGCGTGGCGATGAGGCGCGTGGCGACCTCGGTGGGCAGTTCGTCGAGCACGCGGGCTCGGTCGTCGGGATCGAGCGACTCGATCGCCTGGCGCGAGCGGATGTCGCCGAGCTGATCGATGAGATCGGTCTGCAGGTCCGCGTCGAGCTCGGCGAAGACATCGCCCGCTTCGTCGCGCGGCAGGAGCCGGAAGCAGACGGCGGCCTGCTCGAGCGGGAGATCGGACAAGAGATCGGCAACGTCGGCTGGCGGTACACCCGTGAGTGATTCACGCAGCGCGCGGAAGTCCCGGCGAGTGATCAACTCGGAGACCTCGGGCAGGAGCAGCTGGCTCGTGGGATTCACCCCAAAGGCTACGCCAGAGAATCAAACCCCGACAGGCCGACGGGTTCGCGGGTGTAGAACGCTTCGCCCGAGGTCACGCCGATGCGTGAGCCGAAGTAGGTGAGCGAGGCGTGAACCCAGTCGACGATCTTGCGGTTCTTCTCGGGCAGGACGAACTGGGTGTGGTAGGCGTTGATCGAGTCGATCTTGGTCTCTTCGTAGCCGGTGACATCGACGATGAAGCTCGGGTTTGCCACCCAGCGCAGGTGCGTGGCGTAGTAGTAGAAGAACCACCTCGGGTAGCGCGGCTCGGCCAGGGGCATGGTGCTGCCCGTCCACTGATCGACCGGGTCGGGCAGGTCGAGGCTGGAGAGCTTGGCGTCGAATCGGGCGTCCTCGGCGATGCGCGTGACGGCGATGTGGTCCGGGTGGGCATCCTCAAAGAACGGCGCGAAGAGGATGTCGGCTTTGTGCGCTCGGATGACGGCTGCGACCTTGTGCCGCGCCTCGATCGAGTGCAGGACCTCGCGGTTCTTCAGGCCCAGCATGAGGCGCTTGATGGGCGGCTGGCCTTTGGGCGCGAGGACCTCGGCAGCTTTCATGGCTTCGCTCTGGCGTGTGGCAGGATCGCCGAAGGGTGTGGGCTCGCCGTTGGTGATGTCGAGCAGGAGAATGTCGTGGCCCTGGGCGGCGAGCTTGGCGATGGTGCCACCCATGCCCAGTTCCTGGTCGTCCGGGTGCGGGCCGATGACGAGGATATTGGCCATGCTCAGTACTCCCGCTGACCGACGACGATGAGTGGGAGCAGGACGCGGTCGCTGTCGAGCTGGGTTTCGAGCTCGGCGTGGACGATGCGTTCGGGGGCGGTGGTGGCAAAGAAGCCGCCGCCTTTGAAGTGGTCGTCGTACTCGTCCTTGAAGTCGACGAGGCTGAGCGTGAGGGTCTGGCCGATGTCCAGGGCCTCGATGTCGCGGCTGAACCAGCGGTTGAGCCAAATGGTCGAGGGGCCGAAGTTCGTGGCGGTGGTGTTGGTGAGAGTGATCGAGCGGCCCTGGCGGTAGATCTGGATATTGCTTGGCTCGATCGTGGTGTAGTTCTTGGGGTAGGGCTCCCGCTCGATGATGGTGGCCGACCGGAGACATCCGGGCAGGGCGAGGGCCGCCAGGGCGATCAGGCCCAGGGTGACGATCGAGCGAGAGCGGATGGGAGTGGGTGGCATTGCTCCTATCCTCTACCCGGTGGGCTGCCAGAGCAACAACGCGACCGCCCCAGCACCCGGAATCGCTCCGGGCGGCGAGGGGCTCGATCCGAGGCGATGTGCCGAAGATGTCGCGCGCTCGCACGATGGGCTGGGCATCGACCCGAGGATCCCGTCTGCTGTGCCGGGCTGGGATGCCCCCTTCTTTCAGGCGGGGCTTGCGGGGTACTCCGATGCAGCGATGCGGATCATCGCCCGGCGTCACGGCTGCCCGGCGTGCGTGACCGAAGCGCTGCTTGATCGGACATTGCTCGCGGGCGGACGGGGGTTTGCCAAGGCGGATCTGGGCGATCTGCACGACAACGTGCCGGGGGGCGAAGAGGATGCGCCCCTGGTCGGGCAGATCATGGGCAGTGAGCCGGCGGAGATGGCCGCGGCTGCGCTCAAGATGCTCGAGCAGGACACGCGCGGGGCAAGGGCGTACCGCGATCTGGCGTACGAGGACATCACGCAGCACAAGGTGCGCCAGGATTTTTCTGGTGTGGCAGCAGGCAAGGTGGGGGCGGCGTCTTGCCGCCCGGAGGGTGGTGGAAGTGATGGTGAAGAGGAAGAGGGAGGCTGGAAGCCTCCCCCACGAGATGAAGTAGCTTCTTCCTTCGCCGCCATCGATGTGAACCTGGCTTGCCCAGTCAAGAAGATCGCCAAGAAAGCGCGCGGCGGGCACTGGCTCGCCGATCCGGCCGGCGCGATCCGGATTCTGGAGGCGGTGCGTGAGGCGGTGCCGGCACAGATCCCAGTCACGATCAAAATGCGCCGCAGCTTCGACGACACGCCCGAGATGGTCGAGAGCTTCTGGAAGATTTTCGATGCGGCGTACGACATGGGCTGCTCGTGGGTGACGGTTCACGGGCGCACGGTCGAGCAGAAGTACATCGGTCCGAGCCGATGGGACCTGCTTCGGTCGATCCGTCAGGCGCGGCCGAACCGCGTGATTCTGGGCTCGGGCGATATCTGGGAGGCTGGCGATATCTTCCGCATGATGGCGTACACCGGGCTTTCGGGCGTGAGTGTGGCGCGCGGCTGCATCGGCAACCCGTGGATCTTCCGTCAGGCGAGGGATCTGATGGCGGGTCGCGAGCCGAGCAATCCGACGATCGCCGAGCAGAAGAAGGTGCTGGAAGACCACTTCGCGCTGGCGATGAGCGTGAACAAGGCGATGGTCCGCAGCCCCGAGTCGCACACGGGCAAAACGATGCGCAAATTCGGCATCCGCTTTGCACAGCACCACCCAAAGAGCGAAGAGGTGCGCCTGCGCATGATCGCGGTCAGCACGCTGGCCGACTGGCGGGCGGTGCTGGATGATTTGTATTCGGAGGGATGAGCATGGAACCCACGCGCCACGACAATGCGATCATTCAGGGCTGGATCACCGCGTTTGCAAGCTCCAAGAAGTGGGCCGATGGGTCGATCGAGCAGCTTTCTGACGAGCAGTTCTTCACGC
>CAXBOF010000319.1:0-3659 GCA_963977205.1 uncultured Phycisphaera sp.
GGCGTGGCGATCCGCTCGCTCATGTATGCACAACTCCGCAAGGACCTCACCCAGCAGCTCCTCCCCGCCGAGGCGTGCACGCTCGTAAAGGATGCGATCGATCGGCAGATCGATACCGCTCCACTGACGCACGCTTTCGATGCGGAACTCATGATGCAGCTCGATGCTGTCCAGTGGGTGCACGACAAGCGAGGTCGCGTGATTCTCAGCAGTCTGCGCCAGCTCGATTACGGGTCGGCCACAGGCCCGACGGTCATCAACATCGCTTCGATCGTGTTCCCCCGCCGTGAACAGACCGAAGCATGGTTCCGCGATCTCAACGAGAAAACCAAGACTCAAGCGGCGGTCTCCATTGCCGAGCGCGCGGAACAGAGCCGTCAAGGATTACCCGTCGAGCCGGCTTACGTCTCGACGTGGAAAACCATGATCCAGGACATGCTTATCCCCGCCTACGGCTCGGCCATCCGCTCCGACGACCAACTCCGCACTCAAGAGTTCGGCACCCGCGTCATGCTCGCCATCGAACGCTACCGTCACGCGAACAACACGCTCCCCGAATCGCTTGATCAACTCACGCCCGAATGGCTCGACGTGCCCGCGACCGATCCGCTACGAGGGCACGGACTACATCATGACGGAGCCGATACGATAAGGGCATGAGGAATCTGAATGCATCGCGCCCCGCCCGGTTTCGCCCCGGATTGATAGCTGCGATTGTGCTGCCCCTGCTGATCCTGCTTTGGGCGTGGTACGAGCTGTGGGTGGCGTACACGATCACGCCCGCGGTCCAGAAGAACTACGGCGGCATACTCCGCGAAGTCGCCGAGTCGTGGCAGGATACATCGGGATCGAACGGCTGGGACGCGCTGATGGAGGCGTCGCGGCTGCTGGAGGAGCACAACGACAAGTTCCTGTATACCGATGAGAAAGGCGTTGACTGGGATCTCTACTACTGGAGGTACGAAACGATCACGGATCCCGAAGTCGTGAAGCGGTTTGTTGCAGCCGTATACGACCATAACCTAACACCCGAAGAGCTCGAAGAGCACTTCGAGCGGGCGCATGCGTGGGCGGTTGACACAATTCATTCACTCGACGAGATCGGGATTGCAGCGCAGTTGCAGTTGTTGAGCCAGAGCAGTTATGCGTTGATGCCCATTCCCGACAGCGAGGCCGGCAAGCCACTGAACATCATGTTGATGTCAAGCAGCACAAGAAGGCTTGGTCAGTGTCTGAGGGCCAGGATGCAGCTTGCCCGCGAGAACAAAGATTGGGACGCGTATCTCGAGTCGTATGGGTGGCTCATCGAGATCTCTCGGGCACTGGCGTACCAGCCGGGCACGATGAATCCGATGATCGCAACAATGATTCTCTCGCTTGGGATTGAGCAGGTGATCGAAGATGTCCAGCACGGGGTGCTGCCGGACGACGTGGTGCTGGCTCTGGGCGATTCAACTGACCGCCTGCCCACTGCGGCCCAGATCAGAAGGGTCTATGACGCCGAGCGGTATGTGCAGCTCGATATATTTCAGCAGCTTTATGGCCCGGGTGGTCGGCTGATCCTGACCGAGTACGCCAAGCTCGTACCATTCGCTGAGGAGGAGCCGTGGATCAAAAACGTTCAGGGGCGCTGGAAGCCCGGGTGGGACCACTGCGAGCGGCAGATCCATGCGTACCAGGACGAGGTTGGTCGCATCCTGGATGTTTCCCTTGCGGAGCGTGAGCCGATGCGTCCCGAGGCGCGCACTCGGGGACTTGCCCAGCGCTTCGCGGATCCGCAGCCCGACGATGAGCCGTTGCCCATGTTCGATCCGACGAAGTCGTTTGCGGAGCGCTTTCTCGATACGGACGTTGCGTTCAGTCTCGCCGATCAGGAACTACGGCACGCGTTGCTCTGCGAGGGCGTGACGCTCCTGCTTGCGATCGAGCGATACAGAATCCAGTCGGGCGAGTATCCCTCGGTTCTGGATGAACTCGTGCCTGACTACATCTACACGGTGCCAATTGATCCGTGCTCACCCGATGCCCGGCCCTGGGTGTACCGCAAGCACGAAGAGCCCGATGGCGATGGGCGGTTGTACACTCTCTACAGCGTGGGCTTTGACATGCAGGACGATGGTGGGGCTCGTCCGATCGTTCACTACGCGAACGCGCTCCAAAGGAAATACGCCGGCAGTGATTACGTACTGACCCACCCGCCGATGCCGGAGGAGGATGAATGAGCCAGGGCAGTCATAGTTCACGTCATGGAAAGTTCAGACCCGTGCTCACGCTGGTCTTGGTGACACTCTCGCTTGTTGTGGGGTGGGTGGGGCTGGAGGTGTACTTTGCCTTCACCGCGAAGCCGAACCCGACGGTTGATTACATGAAGCTCCTCAGCGAACACGCCGAGGCCGTGCAGGGAGACGGTGAGAATGCATGGGAACTGATCGGCGAAATCTGCCAGACACACGCCGAAGCGCTGGAGGTATTTGAAGATAGCGGCACACCGTTTGGCGATCTCAGTATTCAGTCGGGCTGGTGGTTCCAGGCAGACGTGTCACTGCTGGAGCCCCCGCCGGAAGACTTCAACACTTATATCGAGCAGATGAAGAATGATGGCATGACCTACTCCGAGGCGGATGCCCTGCATAGACAAGCCCAAGAGCTCTATACCACTTGGCTCAAGCAGTGGTCAACGAGTCCGGATTGGTCAAGAGTTATGGTTCTGCGCCAAGTGACGCGAGTGAGTCCCCCGGCGGGAGATGCCGACGAACTCATCGGGCATGCAATGGATCGCGGGATATACGCGAGAAAGCTTTCAAGAAGTCTGAATGCCCGTCAGGTGTTGGCTAGGAACGAACAGAACTGGACGACATATGTCGAATGTTACGACGCTTCACTTGCCCTGGGTTGGAGTCTGGCAATACAGCCTGTGTTGGTTCAACGCCTTGTTGCATCGCTCATACTCCGAAATGCGATGAGGCAAGTTGCCGATGATGCCGACAACGGGCTGCTGCCGGACGAAGTCACTGACGAACTCTTGAGACTGACTGAAGCCCGGAGGATCCCGGACAGGATGTACACCATCCGCGGCGAGAGGCTGTTCACCCTCGATTCGATACAGATGCTCCACGATCAGCGAGGCCGACGGATACTCGGTGGGCCTCATGCGATTCCCGAGTTCGACTGGGGTGGGATGGGTTCGACCCAGCCTTCATCGTTTCAGAACATCAAGAGTATTTTCTACCCCAGGCACGGCAGTGTTGTTCGGGATGCGGAACAGATCTTTCAAGACATCGAGTCATACTCGACCAGGCCGGTGTGGGAACAGTATGAGCACTTCGGCACGCCCGACTTCGCCGCCATGTTTCTATCAGGTAACAGCACTGATCTGACGGCGTCACTCAGAACAATCGCATCACCACTGCCAGATACGATCTACGACTTCTCAGTCGTCAGTTGTCGCATGGCGCTCGCGATCTCGAAATACAACAACAAGCACGGCCACCCGCCCGACTACCTCGAAGAGCTTGTTCCCGACTACATCGATGCCGTTCCGATCGATCCGTTTTCACGCGAGGGCAAGCCGTTCGAGATCCGTGTTCGACGGTGGTTCTCTCTGGAGGACCGATTTATGGAAGGCTATTTGCTTTATTCTGTAGGTTTAGATGGGGTTG
>CAXBOF010000320.1:0-3651 GCA_963977205.1 uncultured Phycisphaera sp.
CTGCTCGATCTCATTCCGACCGACTCGGCTCTGTACCAGAATGACCTCTTTGCGATCCTGCACGTGCAGCGGCCGCTGAACTCGACCGGGACGTCTTTCATGGGTCTGCCGACCGTGTGGGTGCTCTACCCACTCATCCCGTGGATCGGCGTGATGGCGCTCGGCTACCGCTTCGGCTCGATGCTCGTCAAACCCAAACGCGATCTGATCTGCATCGCGACGGGCTCGTTCATGATCGTGTCGTTCGTGGTGCTGCGCGCGTTCAGCCTTTACGGCGACACGACCTCATGACGTTCCTGCACACGCAGAAGTACCCGCCGTCACTCCAGTTCCTGCTCATGACGCTCGGGCCGGCGATCCTGTCGATGCCGCTGCTGGAACGGATCGCAAAGGCTGCCCCCAAACTGATCGAACCCGTGCGCGTGTTCGGCAACGTCGCGATGTTCTACTACATCCTGCATATCCCGCTGACACACATTACCAGTGGTCTGCTTTCCAAAGTGCTCTACGACGAGTGGGTGATGTGGGCCTTTACGGGGCAGTTCCCAGAGGGCTACACACCCAGGCTCTGGCTCGTGTACGTCGCGTGGATCGGGATTGTGCTGACGCTGTACTTTCCCTGCGCGTGGTACGCGAGGTACAAGCGCAGGCACAGGTACTGGTGGATGGTGTACGTCTGAGCATGAGTGTTGAGCATTTGGGTGCCACGGCTTGTCCGTCTTCGGCAAGCCGTGCTCTTTATCACTGCATCAGCACGGCTTGCCCTGCGGGACAAGCCGTGGCACCCCGAACGATGTGATCAATCAGTCGACGAGTTTGCTCTGGAACACCGGGTCGCTCTCGACGATGCGGTGCACGGGGCATCGGCCGGCGATCTCGTGCAGGCGCTGGCGCTGCTCGTCGGTCAGGTCGCCTGTGAGTTCGACTTCGACATCGAAGACGTGGCGCTTGGGGCCACCCTCTTCGATGGCGCGCTGGTCGTGCTGCACGCGCACGGTGACGGATTCGAGCGGCCAGCCTTTGCGCTTTGCGTACATCTGAACGGTGATGGTCTTGCACCCCGCAAGCGCCGCCTCGAGGAGTTCGTGGGGCGTGGCGCCCTTGCCCTCGCCCCCTTCGGAGGGGTGGGCATCGGTGAGGAACTGCTGCTGCACCTCGCCCTTGACCGTCACGATGGAGGTGTACGAGTCGGCGTTGGTGGTGACGATGGTCGAGCGGTCGTTCGTGGTTGGCATGACCAACCATACTCCCAGAGCGGCTATTCCAGCTCGAAGTAGCGGCTGACGTCGCTGGCGATGTCGTCCGAGCGTGTCAGTTCGACGACACGCAGCAGTCGCATGAGGTCCCGTTTGCGTTTCTCGGCGATCTCGTCGTCGTCCACCTCGCCCGGCTTGAGCTCGCGCAGGAGCCGATACCTGGGCTCGGCCTCGCTCACGCTTGTCTGCTCGACCACACCCAATTCATTGAGCCGGATCAGCGCGTGGTCGACGATGCCCGACTGCCCCGTCTTGCCGAGGATGACGAGCCTGAGTTCGTCGGCGTCAAAGTCCGCGTGATCGGAGGCGTGCATCGTTCGCACGATCTCTTCCATGAGCGGGCGTCCGGGGTTTTTCCACTCGGTGAACTGCTGCTGGATGGCAAGGTCGTCCTGCGAGTAGAGCAGTCGGCAGACACTGGGCAGGCCGTCACGCCCGGCCCGGCCGACTTCCTGGTGGTAGCTCTCGACGCTGCCGGGGATCTGCGCGTGCACGATGAACCGTATGTCGGGCTTGTCGACGCCCATGCCGAAGGCGTTGGTCGCGAGGAGCAGGAGGTTGTCCTCGGGCTTGGCTTTGGTGAATTCGTTGTAGATGTATTTCTTGTTCTGGGGCGAGAGCTTGCCGTGGTAGATGCGGACGGTGCGATCCGGCATCGCGCGTCGCAGCTCGCCGGCCATGCGGTCGAGATCCTTGATGAGCGCAAAGTAGACGATGCCCGTGCCGGGATAATCGCGGGCGGTCTCGGTGATGCGTTCGACTTTGGCGCGATCGTCCCAGGCGTCCACGGCCTCGAGCTTCAGGTTCGGTCGATCAACCGGCAGTGCCGACAGCGGCATCGAGGATTCGTCGAACCCGAGCACGCGCCGGACATCGTCGCGCACCTCGCGCGTCGCGGTGGCGGTGAGGGCGACGGTGACGGGGTTGCCGAGCTGCTTGCGGAACTCACCCACGCGCTGGTAGGCGGGGCGGAGGTCGTGGCCCCAGCGCGTGACGCAGTGGCACTCGTCGACAGCCAGCAGGTTCACGCCGCCGGGCACGGTTTCGAGCGCGCGTACAAACTCGGGCTTGTCCATACGTTCGGGCGTGGCGTAGACGATCTCGTACTTGCCCTCTGCGAGCTTGCTGTAGCGCTCTTCGCGCTTCTTCTTTGAGAGTGTGGAGTTGATGTAGGTCGCCTTGATGCCGCGCTTGCGCAGGGCAGAGACCTGATCCTCCATGAGCGCGATGAGCGGGCTGAAGACGAGCGTGACGCCCGGCTCTTCGCCACGCTCTTTGGCATTCTCGGCAAGCACGAGCGCGGGGAGCTGGAAACACAGGCTCTTGCCCGAGCCTGTGGGCCAGACGACGAGCATGGAAGTGCCCGCCAGCAACTGCTCGACCACGGGTATCTGTTCTGGGCGCAATTCCAAAAGCCCGAACCGGCGGGCGAGGACGCCTTGGTAGTGGGTGCGCGAGGATTGTTGGGATTGGCTCTTGGTGGACACAAGAGGAGGCTAGGTCGCCCGCCGGCGGGCGTCCGTGGATCGTCAGCGGAGCAGTCGGATCAGCTGATTGGGATCAAACTTGCCCCCCGCCGAGGAGATCCGCAGCGACGCGTTCTCCAGCACATCCAGCCGCGCCAGAGCCGCGGTCGCCTTGGCGTAATCGGTGTCGCGGATCGAGGATTCCGCGGCCGCCAAGCTCTCGATCGCGACCGAGAGCCCCGCTTCTCTGGGTTCGATCGCGTGCATCTCGAACGCGCCGACCTCGGCCTGCGCGAAGATCGCTTCCTGCCGAGCGGCCCGGATGATCTCGAGCGCGCTGCCCGTGTCCCCGCTCTCGATCGAGAACCTGCCGCCCGAGCCGACATCCGCGAGCGTGTACAACTCGCCGTTGATCTCGGTCGAGCCGAGATCCGTCACTGCGGCACTCGGCAGACTCACGCTCCCAGCGCTCACATCGAGCGTGGTCCCGCCGCGCAGGAGCGGCGTGTCCTTGAAGCTGGTGGAGCTGGCGACGCGGTCGACCGCCGAGAGGATGGAGTTGAGCTCCATCTGGTTCGCCTCGCGCTCGGCTTCGGAGAGGCCCGCGGTGTTCGCGTTGGCCACCGCGAGTCCCTCGGCCTCGATGAGCAGATCGCCGATCTCACCCAGCGAGCGGTCGGCGACGCGGGCCGAGCCGCGGGCGCGTTCGAGCGAGGCGCTCTCGGCCTCGAGCTCGGCGAGCATGGCGCGGAGCTGTTCGGACGACACGAGCCCCGCGGGGTCGTCGGCTCCGCGGTTGATGCGCAAACCCGTGGCGAGCGTCTCGAGGACATCCTGCTTCTGCTTCTGGATGAAGCCGAACTGGTGTGCCTGCTGGGGTCCAAACGAGCCGCCGATCGGATTCATGCCGCTGCCTCCTCGGGGCGCCC
>CAXBOF010000321.1:0-3636 GCA_963977205.1 uncultured Phycisphaera sp.
CCTGGGATCGAGGCGGGCCGGCGCTGCTCTTCGAGAACGTCGAGGGATCGGACCTGCCCGTATTGATCAATGCGTATGGAAGCTATGCGCGCACGGAGATGGCGTTCGGTTGTCATGATGCGGGGCATACGCCGGGCGGGTTCGACGCGATCGGGCGCACGATCGGGGAACTCCTCAAGCCCGAGCCGCCAAGGTCGTTACGAGATGCGATTGGGATGGCGCGGAAGTTTGCACCGCTCTTGAAGGTCGCGCCCAAGCGGTTGAAGAAAGCTGGCCCATGCCAGGAGCGCGTGCTGCGAGGCAACGACATCGACCTCACGCGCCTGCCATTTCTCCGCTGCTGGGCGCAGGATGGTGACTATGCCTCGATGGGGTATCCCGCGGGTGTGAACGACAACGTGCTCGGGCTTGGGCATCCATCCATAGAGCCGGCCGAGTGGATGAAGAGCTATCAGGGGCGGTATATCACCTTCGCGGGGATTCACACCGTTCATGCGGATGATCGGCACGAGACCAAGCCGCCGAGCCACAACATCGGGATGTACCGCGTGCAGCTGATGGGTAAGGACCGCGTGGCGATGCACTGGCACGTGCACCACGACGGGGCGGCCCACTGGCGTTCGTGGAAGAAGATCGGCGAGCCGATGCCCGTGGCGATCGTGCTGGGCGGGCCGAGCGTGCTGCCTTACGCGGCGACGGCTCCGCTTCCGCCGGGGATCAGTGAGCTGCTGCTCGCGGGATTTCTGAACAAGAAGGGCATCCGGATGTGCCGGGGCGTGAGTGTGCCCTTGTGGGTGCCGAGTGATGTAGAGATCGTGATCGAAGGCTTTGTGCGCACGGATGCGGGGGAGATCGGCTTCGACCCGCAGGTAGATGAGCTCGGGCCTGGTGCTGTCTTTGAGGGGCCTTTTGGCGATCACACCGGTTTCTACTCGCTGCCGGATCGGTACCCGGTGGTCGAGGTGAGCGCTGTCACCATGCGCGCAAAGGCGGTGTTCCCGGCGACGGTGGTGGGGCCCCCGCCGCAGGAGGACTATTTCCTGGGCAAGGCGACCGAGCGTGTGTTCCTGCCGATGCTCAAGACTCTTATTCACGACATTGAGGATTACGACCTGCCGATGTTCGGCGCGTTCCACAACTGCGCGATGGTGAAGATCAAGAAGGCATACCCGCTCCAAGCCAGGCGGGTGATGCACGCGATCTGGGGCGCGGGGCAGATGGCTTGGACGAAGACGATCTTTGTCGTGGACGAGTCGGTGGATGTGCACGATTGGCGCGCGGTTTTGCGCGCAGCGGCGGCGCATTGCGATCCGTCGTGCGATGTTGAGCTTGTGCGCGGGCCACTGGATATTTTGGACCACGCGGCGCCGTGGCTGGGCGCGGGCGGGAAGATGGGCTTTGATTGCACACCCAAGTGGTCGGGCGAGGAGCGGGATGTGCACGCTGGGCCGACGCGTGAGCGCACGTTTGTGGATCACGCGAAGGTGGCGCAGGAAGTTGGAAGTCTTGAGGGCGTGCACGCGGCCTCGATGCCCGAGGCGCTCGGAGGATGGCTCTTTGTGAGCACGGCTCTGCGAGGGCGCGAGACGATCGAGTCGCTGGCGGCTCGTGTGGTTGTGGAATCGGAGCCGGCGTTCGTCGTGATTGTGAGCGAGGATGTGGACGTTGCGGACGAGGGGCTTGCGATGTTCCACTGGGTCGCCAACGCGGACATGCTGCGCGATGCGCGGGTGATCGGGCGGACCATGTGGTTCGATTCGACACCCAAGGAGCCGGGCGAGGTGGACGGTGTGCCGGTGCGGGATTGGCCGGTGTATTTGAAGACGGACGAGGCGACGCGCGGGGTTGTTGAGGGGAAGTGGGGGCGGTACGGGTTGGGTTGAGAGGTCAGTGATGACCTGTACGCACAGAACGACTGCCGAACCATCTACGACAGGAGCTGAAACAGTTGCCTCTCAACTAGCTTTCCCACCCAAGCCAATCTTGACAGGATGATGGTGCAGGAAGTATTCTCCAAAAACATCTGATTATGCACTCGAGACGTGAAGTGGTCAGTGCTTTATGGCCCCCTCAGTTATTCTGAAATTCGCGGTCGGTTGGGACGGCCCGGGCCAGGGATATCCTAGATGACCATTGAGCAGCGATGGATCGATGACTACCGCTCGGCCGGACTGGTCGATTGGCCAGACGGGCTGCGGGATGCGATCACGTCGATGTTCCGTCGTTCGACGCGTCGGATGATTTGTTGGTATGTCTTCATTCCGATCGGTGTGGGCATTGGCATTGCTATTGCAATGTTGTCTGATAGATGGCTGGATGAGGTGGCTGCAACCATTTTAGGGACGGTCGTGGCGGCTATAGGGGTTGGGATCGGTGTACTCCGAGGCAACGACTATCACAAAGAGCGCATCAAAGCCAAAGATGCATTGAGGTGTGATCGGGTCGAACGATTTGAATTGGGCCAGCACGTGTTGGATGAAATCGGCGCTGCGATAGGGCTTGGGCTTCGCGCGACACATGAGGGCATCCCAAGGGTATTGTACGTTTGTCCCTCTGCCTCTCTTGGTTTGCAGGTAGACAGACTCGTGCTGGATTCATTGCAGCATGTGCGGATTCGTGTCGTTCATGCTGTGCCGGTAGCCGATGGCGTTGGACCCGGCGAGGAGTTGCCGCTGACGGACGAGGAGATCACTGAAATCCGGTCCTTCATTCGCGAGACGAAAAGGCACTGGAAGTGGTTGTATCTTGTCTATGCCGCCCTGTCAGTGGGGTTTCTACTCCGCTTGTCACAGTTCCTAATGGGTGAACTCAGCCGAGAGGATCTCAATGCATCCGTAAGCGGGAGCTTGTTGTGGTTGGTGTTGACACTGGTGGTGCTGGGGCCGCATCGGAGAAACAGGGTCTTTCTATGGGGATTGGGTCGTGACCTACGGCGTGGGACCACGGAGGTTGTCGAAGGGCATGTTGCGGTTGTGGAGTTGGTAGCTAGCGGGAAAATGCGAGCGGAACCCGTGGTCAAACCTAGTCGAGTACGCCGGCTTTCGGTCTCTGGTGTTTGGTGGGAGGTCGATGGTACACCAGCGGTTTGGCGACGGGCATGACTGTTGGCGTTCAGGAGTCCTTTAATTATTCCGCCTACAGGAACATACTGGAGTTCGCCCTGTCAACAGCCGGTACCAGTACCATTACAACGGTGAACATGCGGTTTGGCTCAGGGTGATAACGCGGAGGCTGGAAGCCTCCGCCACGGGATGGGTGCTTAGCCGCCGAAGGCGGGGGCTGTTTCGGCGGGGATGGTGAACTGGTCGATATTGCGGTCGAGGCATTCGACGAGTTCTGTGTGGAGTTTGCGGGCGTTGGTGATGGAGTCGCCGGTGGTGAGGCCGTTGAGGAGGAAGCTGAATGCGGCTCCTTGTCCGGTCTCGGGATTGATGATGTAACCCGAGAGGCAGCGGACGTTGTTGATGGTGCCGGTTTTGGCGTAGACCTCGTTGCCGACGCTGCTGAGTCGGAATCGCCGACCGAGTTTGTTGTCTGCGGTGGGGAGCGAGTTGAGCAGCGCGGGGCGGGCGTCGTCGTCCTGGTACATCTCGACGAGCCACGAAGTGACGGTGTCGGCTCGGACGCGGTTCTCGC
>CAXBOF010000322.1:0-3635 GCA_963977205.1 uncultured Phycisphaera sp.
CCTTTGGGCTTGCAGCGGATCATGCGGCCTCGGCGGAGCCAGGCGAGCCAGATCATGACGGGGATCGCAAGCAGGACGTGGGACTGCTCGGGGTCGTGGCGTCCCTGGCTGAAGATGTCGACCCAGGCGCTCCACGACGCAGCGATCGCTGTGGCTAAGAGCACCACCAGCGCTGCGCAGTCGATCGTTCGCCAGTTCCGGATCATCAGCATCGAAACGCGGTTCCCCAAGAGATCGAACTAGTCGTGGCCGGCTTCATTGAGCCGGGACGACGTCATCTACAACAACAGCCCCGGCGGGCACCACGGCCCCGGGGCAGATAATCGATCGAACAACGATCGCGCCGGCCCCGATTTTCGCGCCGGGCATCACCACAGCATCGGCGACCACGGCGTCCCGCGCCACCCTGGCATCCTCGGCGATGCGCGATTTATCGAGCGTTCGTGTCAGCGGGCGGAGCGGTCCGAGAACGGGCGGGCTGTCGTTGATCGGGCACGACTGGCCCACAGCCACCGCCGAGGCGGACAGGAACTGCTCGCGCGTGCGGAGCGGGAAGGGCATGAAGTTGAGCGTCGTCGAGGTCCGGACGTTCAGGCCCTCTTCGATGCACCGCGGGAGCCACTGCTCCTTGATGTCCATATAACCCGCGTCGGGCACGTTCTCGAGCGCCGAGCAGCGGATCAGCATGATCCCTGCTGGTGCGCCGTCGGGCGAGCGTGAGATCAGGATGTCCGGCTCGAACTCGTTCCAGTCCTGCACGAGGTGCACGAGTGAGCCGGCGATGTACCGCGCGGCCTCGGCGACGAGGATGATCGAGTCGGGGTCGTTTTTGCGGGTGACATCGCGGAGTACGCCGGCTGGGCCTCGGAACTCGTCGGGCTCGATCATGGTGCGGACTTCGAAGCGTTCATCGGAGAGCGCGTGCGTCGGCTCGTAGGGCGGGCCGCTATGCACGACCTTGATCGCGGGGCGTCCGATGCCGGCCTGAAGCGACAGGTGATCGAGCACGTCGCACCAGCGGCCAAAGACAGTTTCCTGTGAGGTGAGCCAGAGCTCGAGCGTCATGCGGTGGGTGAGCTTTGCAAGTGGAGACGGCACGAGCCCGCCGGCGAGCAGGATGCATGTTTCCAGCCGAGGGCCTGCCATGGGAGGCTCCGCAGGGAAGTCCTGCTCTTGTGTTGGGGCTTGTTGGATCATCTCTATATACCCGCCTAAGCAGGGGGTTACCTCACTCTGCACTTCTCCTCATGCATCGCCATGATTCGCGACCGACTGAGTCTATGCGACAAGCTTGGATTTACAAACATGAGTGACGCAACACTCATCCCCTGAATCGGGCGAGAGCGGAGCCGCCGAGCACGCGTAGCGCGAAGGGGATGCCCACAAGGATGTAGCGTCTTGCGAGTCGTCCCGGCTCCTGGAGGAGTCTGTGGACCCATTCGAGGCCGAGCCGCCTGATCCAGGTGGGTGCGCGCTTCACGTCGCCGGTGACAAAGCTCAGGCTGATCCCGATGCCAAAGAACCACGCTTGGGGGAAATCTTTTCGGAGCTCGTCGATCAAGCGTTCCTGTTTGGGGCATCCGAGCGCGACGAGGACGATCTGGGGTTGTGATTCGGAGAGAGCTGTCCGGATCGTGTTCATTTCTTCGGCGTTTTTCTCGAAACCAAAAGGCGGGCAGTGGGTGCCGACGATGCGCAGGCCCTGGTACTTGTCTTGGAGCACGCGGGCGGCTTTGTCGGCGATGCCTTCGTCGCCGCCCAGCAGGTACACGCCGTGGTTGCGTTTGGCAGCGAGCTGGCAGATGCGCCAGACGAGGTCCGAGCCGGCGACGCGTTCGGGCAGCGGGTTGCCGGCGAGTTTGCTGGCCCAGACCAGGGGCATGCCGTCGGCGAGTCGGAGGGTTGCCGGCTCGACGAGTGTGGCGAACTGGGGGTCGTGCGTGAGTTTGTGGAGGATGTCGAGGTTGGGCGTGACGACCCAGCCGCCCAGGCTCATCGCGATCGCGTGGTCGATGCGGTCGATGGTTTCGTTCATGGTGAGGTTGTGCACCCATCCGCCGGCGATGGTGACACGCTCGGGTTCCGTGTTGTAGTCGGTGGTTGTCATGACGCGGGGTGGAGCAGGTCCCACTCGCGTTTGGTGCGTTCGTTGGCTTCGCGGGCGGCGGCGGCCTTACCGATGACGAGCGAGCGGTGCTCGAACTTGCGGAGGAAGCGTCGGAACTCGGGCGAGCCGTGACGGGGGTAGCCGGTGAGCCAGGATTTGAGGTACCCGGTGAGGATGCCCATGCCCCCGATCACAAAGGGGCGTTCTTTCATGCGGTATGCGGTGACGGCGAGCATGTAGATGGGGCCGGTGCCCATGTACCACTTGGCGCGTCCCCAGCGCTGGCGCCCATGGAAGATACCTTTATAAGAGGAGCCCATCATTCGGCGGTGGATGATGCGGAGCTCGGGGTGTTCCTCGCTCTGGGCGATCCAGCCCTTCATGCGGCACATGTGTCCGTCGATGCCATCCCAACCGACTTCCTCTGCGAAGCGCCCGATATCTTCGAAGGCCTCGATGCGGAAGAACTTGGCGTTGCCGACGGCGTTCTCGTCGCCGGTAGGCTCGGGTTCGAGTGTGCCTGTGGGCAGGCGGAGGAAGAGCTTGCCTGAGTAGTTCCCATAACGCGGGTGGGAGTGCATCTTGTCCATGACAAGTTCGAAGTAGCGGGGGGGGAACTCGAGGTCGGCGTCGATTTTGCAGACGAAGTCGAAATCGTCTTTGTTGATCTGCGCGTAGCCCTCGTTGAAGGCGGCGATGACGCCCGGTCCGACGCGGCGCTCGCCGGTGTTCTTGCGATGGTGGACCTTGAACCACGGGTATTTGTTCTCGGCCTCGGCGAGGATGCGGGGCGTGTCGTCGGTGGAGCCGTCGTCGACGAAGAGGCAGAGCGTGGGCGGCTCTGTCTGGGCGGCGAGTGAGTCGATGGTGGCCTGGGCGTGCTCGGCCTCGTCCTTGCAGGGGCAGATGAGCGCGTAGCGGCGTCCGGGCACCCCGGCTGTGGGCTGCGGCTTCGCTTGGCTCATGTCGTCACTCATGCTCAAACTGCTCTCCAAAGGATCGTTCACACCCTATCGGCGACATGCGCGTGCTGGCTCGCCTTGGGGTTTCACCCCGTTTGATTCGGGCATGTCCGAGAACGCACGGGGCATCCTCTTTGGATACAGAAGTAGCGGAAGCATGCCAATGCACGGATGATCGGTCCTTGCTTTGGCCCTCGTTGCCCAGAGTGCCCATCCGGGGCACGTGGAGCCTGCCGGGGTTAGGTCTGTATGACTTGGAGCGGGGGTACGAATCAGTGCCCTTGTGCTGGGGATGCGGGCTCGGCGCTTGGGTGAGACTCTCCGGGGCATCACGCGGGCTCAGGCGGGCTCGTGTAGCGGTCGATCCTTGTCGTAAGCCTTGATTTGACAAGGCGTTCGGAGGTCGACATGAATCTGACAAGTAAGTGGCAGGCGGCTACGCTCGCACTCATGCTCAGTTCTGGTGCCTGTGTGGCACCCGCGATGGCTCAATCGGCGGGGGAAGACGTCGAGATGGAGCGGATCGTGATCGCGTTGCCAAACGGCAAGCGGATCGTCCGCTACGT
>CAXBOF010000323.1:0-3628 GCA_963977205.1 uncultured Phycisphaera sp.
GGGGTTCAACTCGGTGGCGGCGATCATGAAGCACATCGCAGGCAACGTGAAGAGCCGATGGACCGATTGGCGCACGACCGACGGCGAGAAGCCGTGGCGAAACCGCGAGACGGAGTTCGATGTCGAGGGTCTGTCGCGCGACGATGTTCAGCAGCTTTGGAACGGCGCGTGGGCGACGATCTACCGCGAGCTGTTGATGATGAACGAAGCGGATCTGGAGCTGACGATCACGATCCGCGGCGAGGCGCACTCGGTGCCCGAGGCGGTCAGCAGGCAGCTGCTGCACGTGGGGTATCACACGGGCCAAATCGTGTGGCTCGGGCGGATGCTGGTGGGCGACGGGTGGCAGTGGCTGACCGTCAAGCCCGGCGGGAGCGACGAGTTCAACAAGATGATGGGCGAGCGCTTCGGGCCGGGGTTTGGTTCTGATCTGGGGCCTGGCGCGGGGCAGGCGTGACGCCCGCTCCCTTCCAGTCGCGGCTCGTTACGATTCGGGTATGAAACACCTTTCCATGCTGGTGGCAGTCTTGTGGGCGCTGGGTTCGCAGGCTCAGCGTTCGATCGAGTTTCGCGCAACGGTGGACCCGGCGGCGCAGTCTGCGCCTGCCAGCGGGCGGCTGGTGGTGTATCTGATCGATCAGGCGTCGGCGATGCGCCAGCGTCAGCCGGCCGACGGGCCGTTCTTTTCGGATCCTCAGCCGATGTTCTCGGTTGCGGTCGACCGCGTGCCCGCCGGCGAGGTGATCGTGGTGGGGGACGCGGCCGAGTTCTTCCCGGTGATGCCAAGCGAGCTTGAGCCGGGACGCTACCGGGCGCAGGCGGTGCTGGATCAGAACCGGTCCAACAGCGACTGGCGGCGCGAGGAGGGGAACCTGTTCTCGGAGCCGGTGCTCTTTGATGTGACGGAGCGCGATCAGAAGCTGGTCGTGCACCTGAGTCTGGGCCGACGCGTGGATGCGTATATCTCGCGCGAGTCGGAGGGGGTTCGCCAGATCGCGATCGAGTCGCGCGAGCTGCGAGCGTTCGATCCGGAACGTGCCACGATGCGCGCGGGGGTGATCGAGCCGATCGATATGGAGGAAGGGCGCAGGTATCCGGTCATCTACGAGGTGCCCGGCTTCGGGGGCGATCACAACCGGGCCGAGTGGGTGGCTGCGCGTATGCGCCACGCCGATCCCGATTCGGATCTGGGCCGACTGGCACGCAATGCGTACTGGGTGGTGCTCGATCCCGAGGGGCCAAACGGGCACCATCTCTTTGCAGACTCGGCGAATAACGGCCCTGTGGGCAAGGCCCTCTCACAGGATCTTGTCCCCGCGATCGATGCGGCGTTCTCGACGATCAATGAGCCGAGCGCCAGGCTGTTGCGCGGGCACTCGTCGGGCGGGTGGTCGACGATCTGGCTCGGGATGAACTATCCCGATGTCTTTGGCGGCATCTGGGCGACGTCGCCCGATCCGGTCGATTTCAGCGCGTTCCAGGCCATCGACATCTATACCGAGGCGAACATGTACCGGCGAGAAGTCGAGGGCGAGGTGGTGTGGACCCCGAGCTACAAGGACGAGCACGGCAACGTGGGGATGACCATCCGCCAGGAGAACCGCATGGAGGAAGTGCTCGGGCCGAGCAACACGAGCGGGCAGCAGTGGGACTCGTGGCTGGCGGTCTTCGGACCACGCACGGACAAGGGCACACCCGCTGACCTCTATGATCCCAAGACCGGCGTGATCGATCGCGGCATCGCTAGGCAGTACGAGAAGTACGACATCGTGCGCCGCCTGCTGAGCGATCGCGCCACGTATGGACCGATCCTGAAAGATCGTTTGCGTCTGATCGTGGGCGAGATGGACAACTACGATCTTGATGTCGCGGTGGGCAAGCTCAAGGCGGAGCTCGATCAGCTCTCGTTTGCCGGCAGCGGGCCGCCGGCGGGGTACATCACGATCGTGCCGGGCAAGGATCACTCGAACATCTTTGACACGCCCGAGATGGACGCGATCGAGTGGCAGATGCTGCGAGAGCTCGAACGCAAGGGGCATATCCGGAAACAGGAGACGAAGTGATGGGCGGATGTGATCGCGCAGAGGCGCTTGCCAGCGGGATGCGGGCAACCGGGCCTTTCGTAACCCGGTTTCTGGCGGGGTTCGATGACACGAACCGCACGAAGCAGATGCCCATGCTGCCCAACCACGCGGCGTGGTGCATGGGACATCTGGCGCTGACGATGAACCGGTTCGCCGAGCGCTTCGATGGCAAGGGGTTGCCCGAGTCCGATTTCATCAAGGGCGATGGCGGGGCGGGCGATGCGAAGCGTTTTGATACGGAGTCAGTCTGTGTCGGATCGCGGCCGACGGATGAGCCGGCGATATACCCGAGTATGGCGCGATCTCAGCAGGTCTTCGAGAACGCGATCGTGCGCATAAGCAGCGCGATCGAAGCGATGAGCCAGGCGCAGCTCGACGAGCTTCAGCCCTGGGGCAAGGGCGAGTTCAGGGTGGCCGAGCTGGTGGCCCGGATCATGTTCCACAACGGCATGCACGCGGGGCAGCTTGCGGATCTTCGCCGGGCGATGGGGTTGCCGGGCGTGATCGGGTAGGTCCGCATACTGCATCGGCGACGCCCGAGAACGGATGAAAGCGTGGCTCTGCGGCGGATGTGGGGTGCCGATTGGCAGGGTTGGTGTATGTCTTTTGCAGCGGCCTTGCCGCACGGAGACATCGCCATGGACGTGCGCCGAATTCTTGCTCTCTCGATTGTGTGTGCTTCAGCGCCCGCGTTGGCTCAGGACGTGATCGCCGGGCATTCGCCAGAGGTGCTTGCGATGGCGGCGATCTCGGCCGAGGAGCCGGGCGGGGCGTACATCTACGACGATCAAAAAGTGGGCGAGAACCTGACGCTCGAGCGCACGGGTGTGGTTGAGCGAGTCCGCTTCTGGGGCGGCTCCGAGACGGCTTTGCAAAACGACCTGAACACGATGGGTTTCCGGCTGCAGGTCTACGAGCAGAACGGGAGCGATCTGACGCTTTTGCACGACCGGCGTTTCGGTCGCGGCTTTGCGAATCCCGCAGAGACAGCCTCGACGTTCGGCACTGATGATGCGCGGATGTTCGCGTACGAAATTGATCTTGCCAGCGACCCGATCGAGCTGGCCGGCGGGCAGTCGTACGTGGTCTCGGTGTCTGCGATGCACTTTGTGCCACCCAGAGAGGGGCGCGAGTCGTGGAGCTGGGCGAGCGCAGGTGGCGACGGCGCGGTGTTCGTTGATCTCTACGATGGGATCGGGCTGGCAGAGGGCGATGTGGGCGTGACGGGTCTTGCGATCGAGCTGATCGGCGAGATGGACGCGCCAGAGTGCCTTGCGGATGTCAATGGGGATGGCGCGCTCAGCCCGGCCGACTTCTCGGCGTGGGTCTCGGCGTACAACACGCAGAGCCCGCGGGCCGACCAGAACTCCGACGGCATGATCTCGCCCGCCGATTTCTCGGCATGGGTGGCCAACTACAACGCGGGCTGCTGAAGCTGACTTCCTGAGTGTTGCTGGTATGCTGATCGTGCCAAGGTAAAGGGGCACGACATGGCGGACCCGGAGCGATGATCCAAAGCAGCTCAGCGGGGCGCGATCAGACCG
>CAXBOF010000324.1:0-3627 GCA_963977205.1 uncultured Phycisphaera sp.
CAGGAGTGGGGCGGTGCTCGGTGAGAACGGGCTCGAGCCCCTTCACGCGCTCGACGAGCGCGCCGATGTGCTCGGGCGTCGTGCCGCAGCAGCCGCCAACGATCGAAACGCCCTGCTCGCGCACAAACGTCGCGATCGTGTCCGCAAAGGGCTTGGGCGTCAAGGGGTATTCCGTCCGCCCCTCGACCAGCACCGGCAAGCCCGCATTGGGAATAACCGAGATGTACCGCCCCTCACTGCGCCAGTGCCGCGCCAAATGCGCGACATGCTCAGCCATCTCAACAGGCCCCGTCGCGCAGTTGAGACCGATCGAAGTGATCGGGTACGACCGAAGCGCCGCAAGCGCACCCTCGATCGATGTCCCCATCAGCATCGTGCCCGTCTGCTCGATCGTCACACTCACCATCAACGGCACATCAAGATGCGTCTTGCCCGCATCATCGAGCGCATCAAGGCACGCATTGATCGCGCACTTCACCTGAAGCAAGTCCTGGCACGTCTCGATGATGAACGCATCCGTCCCGCCCGCGATCAGCCCCGCCGCCTGCTGCTTGTAGCTAGCGTGCAGCTCGTCCCAGCCGATCTGGTCCAGCGTGATCAGCTTCGTGCCCGGCCCCATCGAGCCCAGCACGAACCGCGGCTTGTCATCCGTCGAGTACTCATCACACGCCGCCCGCGCGATCTCCGCAGCCGCCTTGTTCAGGTCGAACACCTTCTCTGCGATCCCGTTGTCCTCAAGGACGTGGGCCGCCCCGCCGAACGAGTTGGTCTCGATGCAGTCCGCCCCGACCGCCAGGAACCTGCCGTGCAGCTCCTGGAGCACGTCCGGCCTCGTCAGCGAGATGATGTCCGTGCAGTTCTCGCACCCGCAATAGTCGCGCTCAAGATCCAGATCCGCGTCATGGATCGAGGTGCCCATCGCACCATCGACCACGATCACACGGCGGGCGAGTTCCTGGAGAAATCGGCTGGACATGAGGCTCCTCTCGTTTGGCTATCCATCCATTGTACCGGATGAATGGATGAATATCTGCCAAAGGCCAAAAAGAACGCCGCTCGTGGCGGCGATCGTGGATTCAAATGTGGATTCGCCCGCTGCGGGCAAAGGCCTTACTTGCGGGTCTTCTTGCCGCCCTTGGCCTGCTTGTCCGTGAAGTAGCCGCCAGCGAAGCGCTTCTGGAACCGCTCAAGGCGACCGGTCGCGTCGACAAAGCTCTGCTTCCCCGTGAAGAAGGGGTGCGAGCCCGACCAGACGTCCACGTGCATGTCGGGAACCGTCGCCCCGACTTCCATGACGACTTCGCCGTTGTAGTAGACCTTGCAGGGGTGCATGGCCGGGTGAATGTCCTTCTTCATCTCTGACTCCTGCTGGCTCGCTCCGGGATCAGTTCTAGAGCGGGACGTCAAGCGTAGGCGCGGCCGGTGTGCCCCGTCGAGCCAAAATACCAAGTGCATTCTGCTTAAGCATAAGCCAGTGTTGAATCTAGCCCCTCCAGAGTCATCGGACACACTCGCCTATGTGAGCAACCATGACACGATCTGGGGTCGAATACCGATCATAAAGCAAACAAGTTTCACTATATTCGCTACATTCTCTGTTTTGCCGTATCAATCAACACTAAGTTAGTGTACGTTAAAACATGATCTATGTTGATCAACCTTCACAACTTTTCCAAGGAGAACTGTCATGGAAATCGAAGCTGCAAAGCAAGGTCAGAAAGACGCCAAAGATGGCAAGGTAATGGAAACCAAGTTCAGCAATCCGCAGGACAAAGAGAAGTACGAAGCTGCTTACAAGCAGGAAAAGACGCACGCAGCCAAGAAGTAAACACTTCTTGAGACTCTCCGTATCCCAACCGGAGAACTGAATAAGCAGCAGAAAGAGCCCCTTCGTAAGAGGGGGCTCTTTACGTATCTGGATACCGGCACGCCGCAGTCCCTGTCGTACCACTTGGGCGAGGAGACGCTCCCGTCTGCAAACCTGTGCAGGCCGCAGACCAAATCGACAACTGATCAAGGGTTCGACAGGTTGAGGGCAGGCACAAAATGGCTGTCAGCGACTCAGATCGATCGTTGATGGGGGATATAGTTCCGCCGTTCGGCCCGGGAGCATGCCTCTCGGGCAGAGGCCACCTTAGCTCAGTTGGTAGAGCGAAGCTTTCGTAAAGCTTAGGTCGCCGGTTCAAGTCCGGCAGGTGGCTCTTTCACCTTCAATCCGGTTCAAAGACCGCCATCTCGCTCGGCACCTCATCCTCACCCAGCATCGCCATCACCGCCGCCTGGGCTGTGCGTGCGCCGAGCGACATGCCGTGACCCGTCAGCCCGCCGCAGAACCAGACGTTGCCGGGCAACTCCTCGGCCCGTGCGATGATCGGCAGCCCGCTTGGTGAGAAGCCCATCGTGCCCGCCCAGCGCGCGACCACCTCGAAGTCGGTCTTGAGAATGCTACGGGCGTACCGCTCGAGTTCGTTCTGGATGTCCGCGGTCACCGCGCTGCTCGAAGTGCATTCGTCGGCCTCGCGGAACGTGCGTTTGCCGCCCAGAATGATCGTGCCATCGAGCGTCTGGCGGATGTATTCCGAGCCGCGATTCAGGTAGTACGACGCATTGAGTGTCACGCCCGGCGCGTGGATCGCCATCATCTGTCCGCGGTTGGGCGCCACGTGTGCGCCCAGTCGTGGCAGAAGTTCGCGCGCCCACGCGTTCGTGCAGACCAGAACCGAATCGCACGGGTACATCGCCTCGGCCGTGTAGACCGCGCCCTCGACTATGCCCGTCACTTCCGCGTTCTCGGTGATGGTGACGCGCTCACTGTGCCTTTCCATCAGCACCTCACGCAACCGGCGGACCATCTCCCACGGATTGATCGCTGCGTCGTGCGGGTTCACGAGCGCGACCTCGGGCGTCAGGTTCCACCAGAGCGTGTCGCTGCCCATGGTCTGGAGTTCGCACTCGAAGCCGTCCTGCACTATGAGTTCCGCTGAGCGCCGAAGTTCCGCGGTTTCGCCCGCTGACATCGAGACAACGGCGGACGGGCAGTTCTGGAAGGTGCTGAGTGAGTCGATGCCGTAGCGTGTGCGCAAAAGAGCGAGGTTGTCCTGGCACCACTGCCAGACAAG
Organism: uncultured Phycisphaera sp.; assembly: GCA_963977205.1. Lineage (GTDB taxonomy): Bacteria > Planctomycetota > Phycisphaerae > Phycisphaerales > UBA1924. The sequence continues at coordinate 3,120 of CAXBOF010000324.1, forward strand.
CCTTGCGGTCTCGCGTCCGAGGTGGTCGGCCGTGTGCGCGTAGTTCTCGGCCAGACCGCGCATCAGAAAGCCCGCGTTGCGGGACGAGGCGCCCCACCCGAGCGTGTGGCGTTCGAGGATATGGACGTGCTGCCCGCGTTTGGCGAGTTCGTAGGCCGCCGACAAGCCGGTGATGCCCGCACCGATGATGACGGTGTGCGATCGCGGCGCCTCAAGGGGCTGCTTGACTCGGCGCCAGTGACTCACACTCATCGAGGATCTCCCATAAGTGCAGAGCTTAGCGTCGGATCGCGACCAGCACGTCGTTCATGTTGGTCCCGGTCGGCCCGGTCCGGATCAGGGCACCCATGTCGGCAAGGGCGGGGTGTGTGTTGTGTGACGTCAGGGCGGTTTCAAGTGAAACACCACCTTCACGCGCGCGCCGGAGCATCCTGCGGTCGATCGCCGCCCCGGCCGCGTCGGTCGGGCCGTCACGCCCGTCGGTTGCCAGCCCGAAGATGAGCCAGTC
>CAXBOF010000325.1:0-3626 GCA_963977205.1 uncultured Phycisphaera sp.
AAGCCAGTCCGCCGGAGCGGAAGGGGGCTGTTTGATCTTGCACGCGGTGGGGTTTGCCATGCCCCGGCTGTCACCAGCCGAGCGGTGCGCTCTTACCGCACCCTTTCACCCTTGCCTGTGCGACGCGAGCGTCGCCATCGGCGGTTTGCTTTCTGCGGCACTTTCCCTCGCCCTCGAGACGCGAATCGAATCATCGGGCGGGTGGGTGTTACCCACCACCGTGTCCTTTCGTGCTCGGACTTTCCTCGGAAGCAGTAACCTGCGGCCGCGGCTGCCTTGCACCACCTGATCCGTTCCATCGTACGCCGACCGAACGCGCATTGTTTGCGGTATGATCCGGCTCCATGGACGGCGCGAGTGAAAATCTGGTCTCATGCTGGTTGCGGGGCGATCAGGTTCCGCTCGTTCAGGCGATCGCCGAGCAGGCGGGGCTTGAGATTGTCGAGGCCGCCAGCCCGGACGGCTCGGGGGTCGCCGAATCACTTGGCGCCAATGCGATGCCAGATCTCCGCTCGCTGCTGTCCTCGACGTCCACGGGCATCGTCCTCATCGCGGACCAGTCCGGGATCGCGGCCGAGAACGACACGAGTGTGCTTGAATCCGTGATCGACGCGGCCGAGCGTGGCGTGCACGTGCTCTCGCTCGAACCGATCCCCGCGGCTGCGCTGCATCTGAGCAGCCCGGCCTGGCGGGATGCGGCCGACACCGTGCGCGAACGGATCTCGTTTGTTCCGCTGGCCAGACGCAGCTCCGCGTTCGCCGGGATCACCGAGCTCCTCAGCCAGTTCGGCGAGATCGAGGCCATCGGCGTGCGGGTGCTGTGCTCGCCGGCTGCGGGCTCACTCGGGGCGAGGCTCTTTGGGATCTGCGAGCTGCTTGTCACGCTGCTGGGAACACCAGAGACAATCGATGCCGCCCTCTTCGCCGGGCTGGTCGCGCGCGATCACGCTGATCGGGCCCCGTGGTGTGATCGATGCGAGCGATCACCGCGTGCGCTGGATGTCGCCCGAGGGCCAGATCCTCGATGACGCGCAGATGACTGACACCAAAGACCCCGTCACGCTCGAAGCGACGCTCATTGCTGACTCGATCATGGCCTCACTCACACCCGGCCTCCGGGGCCGACCGATCGACATGAACGCCACCCTGGCGATGGCGCAGGCCGCACTGCTGAGCGCCCGAACAGGACACCCCGAATCGCCCAGCATGATCCTGGACATTCTCAGCCGGGCATGAATTCCAAAGGCTCGATCAATTCCAGATGATCAGGTGCCAGTTTTTCTTGCCGCGGCGGATGGCGATCATCTTGCCGTGAAGCAGATTCTGCCCGGTGAGCTTGGCTTCGGGACCGATCTTTTGGCCGTTCACGCTCACCGAGCCGGCCTGGATGAACTCGCGTGACTGACGCTTGCTCGAAGCCAGCCCAAGATCAACGAGCAGTTCGATCAGGTCAACCCCGGAATCGATCTCTGATTTGCTGCGCTCACTCGATGGCACATCGGCGAGCACCTGCCTGAGCGTTGCTTCGGGCAACGACGAGATATCCCCGGAGAAAAGTGCCTGCGAGGCTTGTACCGCTGACTCTGCCTCTTCCTCGCCGTGGAGCAGCTTGGTTGCTTCGTACGCCAGCGTCTTCTGCGCCTGGCGCGCGTGGGGGTTGCTGGCAACTTCGGTGTCGAGCCGTTCGATCTCGGCCCGATCCAGCAGCGTAAACGTGCGCAGGAATCGCCCGACGTCGGCATCGGATGTATTAAGCCAGAACTGGTAGTAGGCGTACGGGCTGGTCCGCTCGGCGGTCAGCCAGATTGCACCGGATTCGGTCTTGCCGAACTTGGTGCCGTCGGCCTTGGTGACGAGGGGCGCTGTGAATCCAAATGTCTTTTCGCCTGCATCCGAATCGTCATCGACTTTGCGGATCATTGTGAATGGCTGATCGGGGTCCTTGCCCGCTTTGACCGCGGCTTCTTGAAGGCGAGAAATTTCGTCAACGGCCACCATGCGACGGATCAGGTCGACGCCGGTGATGATGTTGCCGAACTGGTCGCTCCCGCCGCACTGGACGGTGACACCCTTCTTCTCGAAGAGGTAGGCAAAGTCGTACGCCTGCAGGATCATGTAGCTGAACTCTGTGTAGCTGATGCCCTGGTCGCGGTCGTTGAGTCGGCTGCGGACACTGTCCTTCTGCATCATCATGTTGACGCTGAAGAACTTGCCGATGTCGCGCAGCGCTTCGATGTAGCCCAGATTGGTCAGCCAGTCGGCGTTGTTCACGATCGTGACGTCATCGCCCAGGATGCTCGAGAAGATCGGCCGCTGCTTAGAGATGTGGCGTTCGACCGTCTCGGCCGTCATGAGTTGGCGCTCGGCAGACTTGCCCGAGGGATCACCGATAAGCCCCGTCCCGCCGCCCATCAAAACGATGGGCTCGTGCCCGGCCCTCTGGATGTGCTTGAGCAGCATGATCGGGACGAGATTCCCGATGGTCAGGCTGTCGGCCGTGGGATCGAAACCAGCGTAAATCCTTCTCCGAGAAGAACTTGGATTCGAGAGATGTGCCCTGAGCCCGTCCAGATCGGTGCCCTGGTGGAGCATCCCACGCCACTGCAATTCTTCAAGCAAATCCATCGTCCAGGCTCCTGAAATCATCGGTGCCAAGCCTAGCGCCGGTCTGATGGCGCGAATAATCTCATTGTTGCGATTGAGACTCAGTCTCAATACGCCTATACCTTGTCTACCTGTCGAGAGAATCGGCTTTCGACCCCCATTGGAGAGAGAGATGACCAGACTGATCCTTGCCGCGACCGGCTGCGTGATCGCCGCCGCGAGCTCGGCACAGACCAACGCCAGCTTTGCTTCCCCGAATTTCGACCGCTGGAACTACCCTTTTAACTTCACCCCGGGTGCTCGCACCGCCGCCTCGACTTTCAGCTCGGGCTTCGTGCCCGGCATGTTCGACGACCGCGATGCGCAGTTCCTCAACAGCTTTATCACCGCCTCACAGGTCGCACCCGGTCAGGGCGCGAGCAACTACATCATCACCTCAGCCGTCGCCACCGCGACCGTCACCGGCGGCGAGTTTGATTACGACAACGTTTACAGCGAAGGCGCATCCATCGATCTTTTTGGCACGGGATTCCGGGGCGGGCTCAATGCTTTCGCCTACAGCGACGATTTCACATTCGGTTTCGGTGATCCCACCAGCGAAGACGTGCGCAACGCCTACGCCACCGACAACGCCGGCGGGTCGCTCCGCGATGTCTCCAACAACATCCGTGACGGCTTCACCCCCACACCCTTCGCCATCGGCAACATTCTGGGCGAAACCCCGGGCACGACAGTCACTGGCAGCGGGCAGCTCGTCGAGTTCACGCTCGATCTGAACAATCCCGACGTGGTCAGCTATATCCAGAACGCGCTCAACGATGGCATCCTGAGCCTCTCAATGACAAGCTTGCATCTGGCCGACCAGTCGGGTCAGGGCGCTTTCCCGGTCTTCGGCACGAGCGAAGGTGGCAGCCCGATGACACTCGACCTGACCGTCGAGATCGTGCCAGCCCCCGCATCGATCGCGCTCATCGGTCTCGGTGGATTGGCTGCCCTCCGGCGTCGTCGGTAAGACGATTCAT
>CAXBOF010000326.1:0-3624 GCA_963977205.1 uncultured Phycisphaera sp.
GACCTCGACCTCGACCTCGACCGAGTGGGTGTGGACTTGACCTTGACCTTGACCTTGACCTCGACCTCGACCGTGTGGACCTCGACCTCGACTGTGACCTTGACCGAGCGGATGTGGACGTGACTGTGACTTGGCGGGCGGAATTGGAATCCACGAATAATTTTGATTTTGAGGGAAATCTCCGTCACTTTTTCAGTCTGGGGCCGAGACGAACATGGACAACGGCTACGGACTTGGCGGCGTCCCGGGCGACTCGACACTTGGTTCCACGGGCAGAGACGTCGTCGGCGGACAGGTTCGCCCCCTGGGACCTCCGACGCCTGAGGTGCAGCCTTGTGACGCTGGGCGCGGTGGGCACGAGATTGGCAGGAGCAGCAGGCCCCCGGCGGGCTACGGCCCCATCTCTGACTGTGACGCGGCCTCGATCCTAAGCGCTGTCGATGCTGCTGCCGACGCCTGCCGCGACACTGCCGGGCCTCTTCGGACCATCATCACCGGGATTGGCGCAAACCTGCGTCGCCTGGCGCGGTCTGCGCCGCGCGACCGGCGTGAGACGATTGACGAACACGTGAGCAAAACGAACCGGCGGCCTTGTGACGCTGGACGCCGTCGGGGGCCTGTTGCGGCCCTGATCGGGACGCTTGATCGACACGGCTACGGGGCGTTTGCGGACATTGTTGTCGCCCACTGGGATGGGACCTCGGAGTCGCCAACTGCGGAGTCGCCAACTGCGGAGCCGCCAACTCCACGAATGGCGTTTGTGCCTGTGGGGCCAACTGCGCCGAGTACGTTTGTGCCTGCGGAGCCGCCGAGTGCGGAGCTGCCTGCGTTTCCGATGACCTCGACTCTGGTTGGTGGTGGTGGTAGGGTGGCCTCGACTCTGGTTGGTCCGACTGGACCTGAGCGTGTGCCGACGCCTGCCGAGATGGCCGAGATGGACGAGTTCTTTGCGGACGTCAACGGGGCGGGCGATGAGACTTCTGTGGATGGTGACGCGGGCAGCGCTGGTGGAGCGATTCGACGGACCAAGTCGACTGTCAAATCGGCGGCGCGGGCTGGGCCGTACGGGGGCCGAGGGAACGAGGACGCAGGAGGCCCACTGCCTGGCCTGTCGGATGTGGCGCCGACGGGGTTGGACTGTGTGGGGGCACCTCGACCGGGGTGGATCTCGGGCTTTTACGAGCACAAGTGGCTGGCTGGCAGCCCTGGCCACCCTGGACTGCATGGGTACCGGTACATTGTGGTCGAGTCCGGCCGGAAAAAGACGATGACGGTCTGGACATGGGCTTCTGGCGCCGGAGCTGATGCGGCCAAGAAGAGTGGAGCGGCTGCTGCAAGGGCGCTTCCACCGTGGGCGACCGCCCTTTGTGAGGTTGCCGGATGGCCTTCTGCCAACTGTGGCGGCCTTGTGCGCGGGCCAGCGACTGTGCCGGTGTGTGTGCAGCGGAAGGAGATCCTGAACCCTCTTGGCTCGAGTTACTTCCAGGATCCTGTGCCTGTTGGAAAGCCGAACTCGGATTGGCGGGTGATCCGGTCGGACTACCGCTGCGTGCACCCCGGTCCCACCGACGAGTGAGTGTCCACTGCGGGGCCGACCGTATGCCCTTCTCACTTCCACCGACTCGGTCAACTCGGTCGTCCCCGCGACTGGTCCGCTTTGTCGCCAGCGCAGCCTTGCTTAAATCTCGGTACAGTCTAGATTGGGATTTGGGGTGCTGGGGAGCAGGACTTTGCCGCGCTGGTGACAGTCTACTGGGATTTGAGCAAGTGTGCGTTGGTGATGTCAACGGCGACTGCGAGGACTGTTGCGGTGATTGCGACTGGCGGGGACACTTGTGCCGCCCCGATGCCTGTTCCGATGATGGCGAGGACGAGTGTGATCCATACGAGGTTCGTTGAGCGGGCCCCTGTGACTCCTGTGGCGGCCTTCAGGGTTGGTGGGAGCTGGGGCGGGCTTCAGGGGCCTTCAGGAGCGGTGGGGCGGCCTTCAGGGGCCTTCAGGAGCGGTGGGGCGGGCTTTGGGAGCTGGTGGCGGGCTTTGGGGTTGGTGGGAGCTGGTGGGAGCGGTGGGAGCGGTGGGCTTTGGGGCCTTCAGGGGCGGTGGCGGTGGTGGCCTTCAGGAGCGGTGGGGCGGGCTTTGGGAGTGGTGGGGGGAGGGAAAAGACCTTTGAGTGCCTGGTACCCTCGCAGGAGGAGGAGGGAAGCTGAGACGGCTGCTGCGACGACTGCTGCGATTTCTGGGGCGTGGGCTGCAACTGCGACGACTGCGATGATGGCCCACGACTGTGCGATGGCGATTCCCCAGACGGCCCTGAACATTGCGAATGAGAGGAGGGGTGGCGGGGGCGTTTCTCGGGTCGAGGTTTCGGGGACGGAGTCGAGACTTTTGCTGGCCTTGGACATTGAGGAAGAGCGACTGCCTCTGCTCTGAATGGACTGGGTGCTTCCGAACCCCCGCGACCGCGTAGAGGACTGTGCCGACGCCTGGATGCGACTTCCGTGGCCTGCGGTGACGAGTGCTGCTGCGGTGACTGTTGCGTCTGTGATGACTGCGGCTGCTGCTCCTGCAAACGCGAGTGCGAGTGGGAAGGTGTTCCCTGTGCCTATTTGGCTCGTTGCGAATGCTGCGGCTGCTGCGACCGATCCGATGAGACTGAAGAATGCGACGACGACAAAGAGCGTCTCTGGTTCCTGTACGAGCACTGTGACGGTTCCTGCACTTCCAGAGGCACTCGTGGGGTTGGAACCGAGGGGCGAAAGTGTGGATGCCGGAAGGGGATGGACACAGCCTGCTCGAAGGAAGACTGCGTAGAGGATGCTTGTGACGACGTAGACGACAAAGAGCCCGTTGCGACACCCCCCCGTAGCCACTGCAGCCGCCAAGAGCCAGAAGGACGCGAATGCGACTGCTGCGACCAGCGTTTTCAGACTCTCTGACCGAGTTCGGACCGATTCTTCGACGGATGCGGCACCTGCCGGGATGGATGGGGTGAGTGATGGCGGGTGTAGAGAGACGGGGGCTTCGGGGCACCTGTCAGCAGTGGTGGGGGCTTCGGGGCAGTGGGGGGCTTCGGGGGCTGTGGTGTGGCGTTTTCTGGAGGGTGTTTGGTGGCGGGCTTCGGGGGCTGTGGTGTGGAGCGGGAGGGGGGGTCGGACACCTCCTTGGTATGGTGCTGCTGTTGCTGCTGCTGCCCACCCGTAGACGATTGGGACGAGTGCTGCTGGTGCAATGACGAACGAATGCCCTGTTGCGAATGCGAGGACGATGCACCCTATGGCCTGTGCTGCCATGAAGATTGCAAAGGCGGTTGACGACCCTGTTGAGGACGACTGTGCGAATGTTCCTGATGACATAGGACGAGGTGAACGAGGTGAGAGTTTTGTGGTGAACGGCCCTGTCGGGAGTTGTGTGGCGGACAGAGTGGGATGGCGAGTGGTGTTTCTGTGGACGGGCGCCTGATATAATCGGTGTGGGATACTGGACGGGTGCTCTGACGGACGTTGACGCGCACGCCTGAGAATGCTCTGGTGGCTGGAGGAACGCGACTGGGGCAAGGGGTGACGTTGGCAATAAACTGTGGACGGGTGCACAGTTGGACGCGACTGCAGTAGGAATAAACTGTG
>CAXBOF010000327.1:0-3612 GCA_963977205.1 uncultured Phycisphaera sp.
GCAGGCCTCGGTTGGGGACATGCCCTGATCCATGAACTGCACGGCCAGGAATGAGCCGCAGGACTGGATGACGGCTTCGCCCCGCCCGGTCGCGCCGGCCGAGCCGATCTCGTTGTCGACGTACATGCCCGCGCCGATGATCGGCGAATCGCCGACCCGGCCGGGGATTTTGTACGAGAGGCCGCTGGTTGTGGTGCAGGCCGAGATCTCGCTCTTTGTGTTGAGCGCGGAGCAGTGGATAGTGCCGGTGGTAAACGGGATCGGTTCCAGGTCGGCGTTTGCGGTGAGCGTGTGCTGGCCCTGGCCCTCTTTGTCGAACTGCCAGTCCATCTGCTCGGGGTTGAGCCAGTCGTCGTTCGGGCCGTGGGTTGCTTTCCAGCGGAGCCAGGCTTTGCGTGCTTGTTCGGTGAGGAGGTTTTCTTCGGGGAACCCGAGCGCGATGGCGAATTCCTTGGCGCCCTGACCGACGAGCATGACGTGGTCGGTTCGGCGGAGGACTTCGAGGGCTACGGACGCGGGCGTCTTGATGTTCTCGAGGCAGGCGACAGCGCCGGCTTTGTGTGTGGGGCCGTGCATGACGGAGGAGTCGAGTTGGACGACGCCCCGCTCGTTGGGCAGGCCGCCGTAGCCCACGGACATGTCGTTTGGGTCTTCCTCGACGATTCTGACGCCTTCGACGACGGCCTCTGCGGTGTCTCTGCCTGATTTCAGCAGTTCCCAGGCTCTTTCGACAGCGGGCACGCCGTTACCCGAGGCGATGCAGACGGGGCCTCGGTGGTCATCGCCGGGCTCGCCACGGCCTGTGGATGCGAGCGATTTGCCGGCGAAACCGGTCAATGCGGTCAGGGATGTCGCGGCGAGGAATGTACGTCTGGGGATTGTATACATGAGTTTAGATTACCATTCTTGGGAGTACATAATGGTCAGGGCGGTGTTCGTGTCAGTAAATTGCTCGATGATTCTGCTGGTATACAGGGTTGAATATTTCTGGCTCTTGGGTAGCTATTGGAACGCACACTGTAAAACATATCACCTTGTTCTGCCGGGTCGCATTCGCGGGTCCGGATTGTGTGTGCAACTGTGAGGGAGTGAGTGATGAGTCAACCAGTGAGTGACCTGGTCATCGAGGATGTTGTTGTCGGCACGGGCGAGGAGTGTCCGGCGGGCGCGGTTGTGCGTGTGCATTATCGCGGTGCGCTGATGGATGGCACCGAGTTCGATTCGTCCTACAAGCGTGGCGAGCCGATCGAGTTTCCTCTTGGGAATCTGATCAAGGGCTGGCAGGAAGGGATCCCCGGCATGAAAGTCGGCGGCAAGCGCAAGCTGACGATCCCTTACATGCTCGGCTACGGCATCCACGGAGCGCCGCCCAGCATCCCGCCAAAGGCCGACCTTGTGTTCGATATCGAACTGCTCGGCGTCAAATAACACATCCCGGTCCTTCCCTTCATGTGGGCAGGGCGGAATTTCGATCAAGACTGTCCCCTTTGATGCCGACGATCCCTCTTATGGGTCTTGGTTCGAAGGGGACATCTTCTGGTTTTCATAGGCCGCGCAATGCGCAGCGGTTTGAGACGAACACGCTCTCGTGTCCGGTGGGCACGGTGCGCGATGTCTCGGAGACTGGCTTTCGTCTGTCCTCGCGCAAGCGGATGGATGTGAAGAAGGGCGAGATCCACGAGATCCGTTTGCGGACCGAGTCCAAGCAGATCGCGGTGAAGGCGCGTGTGCAGTGGGTCCGGCGTGTGTGCTGGGTGCCCGCGGTGTACGAGGCGGGCTTTCAGATCGTGGACCCGAGGCCCGCGGTGGGCGTGGCGCTTCGTCAGCTCGGGCAGTACGGGTTTGCGAATAAAACCACGCAGATTTCGGGTGAATCTGAGGGTGCCAAGACCTCGGCGAATACGCAGGCAAAGGCCGAGGCGCCCGAGCAGCCTCAGGCGTTCATCGACTTTGAGAATCTGTATCAGGTTCTTGGCGTTGAGCCGACTTCCACGGCCGACGAGATCAAGCGTGCGTACCGCAAGCTGGCGCAGAAGCATCACCCGGACCACAACGACTCGGCCGATGCCGCCGAGCAGTTCGATCGCATTGCCAAGGCGCACGCGGTGCTGGGCGATCCGCGCCGGCGGGAGTGGTACGACAAGATGGTTTCGGGTGAGATCGCGGCCTGAGCCAAGTTGGCTTTATTGACGAGCGATGCCTTTGACCATGTTCTCGAAGTTGGCGGCGTGATCGTCGACGAGTGTGAACGGGCCGGTCATTTTGATGAAGGCCTTGGTGGCGCCGGTGTCGATGATCGCGCCTCTGACGCCGTAGTCGTTGTGGTAGGTGGGCGTGCCCATCATGCCGCCCTCGGCGTAGCGTCCGACGAGTTCGACCATGGCTGCCGGGTAGCCGGCGACGGTCAGGTTCTCGACGGTGGGTGTGACGGGCTCGTTGTTCTCGGTGACCTGATTGGCCCAGCGGTCGATGTTGTCGTCGATTGAGCCGCCGGCCTGGCTGAAGGCAATGACGACCTGTCCTCCCTCGGCTTCGTACTGGGCGAGTCGCATTGAGTTTGAGGGGGTGACCTTGGTCCAGCCTGCGGGGATGGGGATGGAGATGTTGCCGACCTGGACGGCGCCGTCGCCGCCGGAGATCGCGCCCGCCATCGCGCCGGCTGCCATGTCCCGGCCCTGGATCTGCTCGCGGAGGTCCTTGCCCATCTCGACGGATTTGCCGAGCTGACTCTGCGGACCACTCCCTTGTTTAGGTGGCGTGCTCGTTGAGGATCCGGTGGATTCCTCGCAGCCGACAAGGGCGAGGGTCGAAGCAGCGATGCAGGAGATCAGAACGCGGGGCAGGGTTGGCATGATTGGGGCCTCCGTATCGGGCATCCTACCGAGTCGGGCTGATCCGAGTTGGGTTGGTCGCCGATGAAACGAGAGGTTTGGATCTACCGGTCTAGACTGCCAAGACACCCAAGAAAGGCGACGTTTCCATGAAAGGCATCATCCTCGCAGGCGGGCTCGGCTCCAGGCTTCGGCCTTTGACCCTGGTCACCAACAAGCACCTGCTGCCGGTCTATGACCGGCCGATGGTCTACTACCCCATCGAGTGCCTCATCAACGCGGGCGTCGATGAGATCATGATCGTCACCGGCGGCGACCACGCGGGCGACTTTCTCAAGCTGCTCAAGAACGGCAAGGACCTGGGCGCCAAGCAGATGGCTTATGCGTACCAGGAGGGTGAGGGCGGCATCGCCGATGCGCTGAAGCTGGCCGAGGACTTCGCCGACGGTGGCAAGGTGTGCGTGGTGCTGGGCGACAACATCATCGAGGGGAACATCCGCCAGGCTGCGGGCGATTTCTTTACGCAGAAGTCGGGTGCCAAGCTGCTGCTGAAAGAGGTGCCCGATCCCGAGCGGTTTGGCGTCGCCGAGGTCGGGGATGGCAAGATCCTGTCGATCGAGGAGAAGCCTGAAGAGCCCAAGAGCAATCTTGCGGTGACGGGGATCTACTTCTACGACAACGAGGTGTTCGATATCTGCAAGACGCTCGTGCCATCCAAGCGAGGCGAGCTTGAGATCACTGACGTGAATAATGAATACATCCGCCGCGGGACGCTGACGAG
>CAXBOF010000328.1:0-3574 GCA_963977205.1 uncultured Phycisphaera sp.
CCCCGAAAATTCCAGCCTTGAACGGCCAGCCCCCACTTCCATCTCCACGGGCGGCATCTACGACGCCAAGGTCGGCGACATCAACGGCAGGCCGATCATCGCCAGCCGATTCCTCGAAGACCTCATGCCCCGCTTGAACGCCATCTCTGTCGAGCAGCCCGACCTTGCGAGCTGGCGCCGGGAGGCGAAGCCCGTCATCGAGCGCAAGCTCGAGGGCATGATCCGCGACGAGGTGCTCTACCGTGAGGGCCGGGCGCGCAACCCGAACTTCAACGAGCAGGGGCTGCTCTTTTTCGTCGACAAAGTCCGCGAGCACATGGTCCGTCAATCCGGGGGCAGCGAGACACTGGCCGACCAGCGGCTCCAGGAACAGGAAGGCGTGTCGCTCGATCAGTTCCTCGCCTCGATCGAACGCCAGCGGGTCATCAAGGATGTCCTGGACATCGCGGCCGAGGACTACGCGCCCGTCAGTTGGCTTGATATTCAAAACGAGTACCAGAGGCGGTACGACCAGTTCAACCCCGACCCTCGCGTGTTCTTCCGCTTGATCTCACCGGCTAACGACGAGGCCAGCGCCGAGATCGAGCGCCGGCTGGGCGAGGGCGAGACGTTCGACTCGATCGCGTCCGATGCGCGTGTCAACCTGTTCGCGCCGGCCCGTGGCGGTCTGTTCAGTGAAGAGGGCACCCCCATCTCGGGTCCGTTTGCCGAGGCGACGTTGATCAACGATCCGCCGCTGAACTCGGCACTCGTCGCGCTTGAGCCGGGCGATTGGGTCGGCCCCGTCGAGCGTTCGTCCGGCCGGACCGCGTACATCATGCTCGAACGCGTGAACGAGGACACGATGTCGCTCGACGACGAGGCGGTGCAGCTCAATATCGAGCGGTACCTCAAGCAGCTTCGGCGTGAGCAGGCATTGGACAGCTTCGTGATGCGGCTGCGTGAACGGGCCAACCTCGGACAGGACCGCTTTGACGTGCTCGTCAGCGAGATCATGCGTGTCGCCGAGACGCGCGTGTTCGACCAGCAGGCCTCGCGGGGCTGAGCGGGCCCATGTTCGCCCGCTTCCGCAACACGAGCCCGACAGGTCGGCGAGGCGAGCGTATCGCGGCAAAGTGGCTCCGCAAGAACAGATTCAAGGTCATCGGCCGCAACGTCCACGTCGGCATCGGCGAGGCGGACATCGTCTGCATCGCACCGGATCGCAGGACACTCGTCATTGTCGAGGTCAAGACGCGCCGGCTCACGCAGCGGGCCCAACCACGGGCCGAGGAGAGTGTCGGGGTTCAGAAGCAGCGCAAGCTCCAGCTCGTGGCGCGGGCGATCGCCAAGAAGCCGGGCTTTACCGATCGGCCGGTGCGGATCGATGTCATGGGCATCGACCTGCCCGAGCGGGGCAAGGCGATCGTACGGCACTACGAATCGGCAGTGGGCGGCTGAGGCTGCTGGTCATCCTGGGCCGGGTTCACGCCCGTTTCGTCGGCATCGCCTGTCGCCAGCGAACCACGGAACCGGCTCTCGAGCACGGTCTCGGCGAGTCGCTCCTGATCGAGACGCTCGGGGATGATGACGCTGAACATCGAGCCCGAACCGATCTCGCTGACGAGCTTGATCTCGGCCTGGATGAGCGAGGCGAGTTCCTTGGAGATGGCAAGCCCGAGCCCCGTGCCGCCATGCTCGCGGGTGTGCCCACTGTCGGCCTGCTGGAATTTCTCGAAGATCCGCTGCTGATCCCGCTGATCGATGCCGGGACCAGAGTCGATGACGCTGATGCGGATCGAGCCGATGTCCCCGGCGTGCGCCCCGGGCAGTGGTTCGGCCCGGAGGATGACCGTGGGCGTCCGCCCGCCGGGCGCGGGGTCGGTGAATTTCACCGCGTTGGCGAGGAAGTTGAAAAGGATCTGCTGGAGTTTGCGTGAATCGGTCTCGACCGTGGGCAGGGTGCCCGACACATCGACTTCGATCTCGATGCCCTTGCGCCTTGCCAGCGGCTCGATCAGACCCGCCAGGGCCTCGCACACCTTGCCGACGTCGACCGTCTCGACCGAGATCTCGGTCTTGCCTGCCTGGATCTTGGCCATCTCGAGCAGGCTGTCGATCAGGCCCAGCAGGTTGCGGGAGGACGTGAGGATGTTCTCGATATAGCGCACACGCTTGCGGTGCTTGGTCGAGTCGTCACCCGCGATCGCCTCGGCCTGAGCGATCTCCATGAGCAGCTCGGCAAAGCCGATGATCGAATTGAGCGGCGTGCGCAGCTCGTGCGAGACATTGGCGACGAACTCGCCCTTGAGCTTGGCCGACTCGAACAGCGCCACGTTCGCGTTGGCAAGCTCGCCGACCTTGAGATCAAGGGCCGAATTGATCGATCGGAGCTGGTCCTGGCTCCGCTGGATGTGCTCGAGCATCGCGTTGAACGCGCTGCCGAGCTCCTCGAACTCGTCGCCCGTGGCGATCTGACTCCGGGCACCGAGTTCACCATCGACGACCAGCTCGGCTGTCTGTTTGAGCTCGCGCACGGGTTCGAGGATGAGCATCGACGTGATCAGATAGAACACCAGCACTGCCAGCGCCAGAACCAGTGCGCCGGCCCCGATCAGATACACAGCGTTGAACGCGAGCAGACGGGCGGCCTCGGTCGAGCGCCGGTCGAGGATGATGATCGAGATCATCTCAGAGAGCTCGGGGGGCTTGGCGATGTACTCGGGGCGGGCGTAGTAGTACCGCCGAGCGGTGCCATCCCACGATGCCCACTGCGAATCGGCGGCCGACTCGTCTTTCTGGAAGTACGCCAGTGCCCGGGCCAGATCCTCATCGTCCTCGGCCTGTGCCCGGGCTTCACCGATCGAGAGGCGGACCACTCCCAGAGCTGTCGCACCCTGCCCGCCGGGGCTTTCGCGCTCGGTGCGTTCCCAGGCCGACACGAGCTGGCGTGAGAGCTCCTGCTGGACATCGCCCACCAGAGCGTTCATGCGGAGCCACGGCGCCAATAGGGCTGCAAAGACGATCAGGACGATCGCGGCCCCGAAGAGCAGGAGACACTTATTGGCAAGAGAGATGTTGCGCCACATGCGTGGACAAGTCTATCCGGACCCGGGGGGCGAGCATCGTGTCCCCAAGTGCTTGCCGGGCGTAGAGTTGCCCCGCATGGCCTCAAAGCGCGTCTATCTCGAAACCTTCGGCTGCCAGATGAACGAGCTCGACTCGGAGCTGGTGGCCGGTCGCCTGTCGAGCCTCGGGTACACGTTTACCAGTACCTCCGACGAGGCCGACGTGGTGCTCTACAACACCTGCTCTGTGCGCGAGCAGGCGGAGCAGAAAGTCTGGAGCCGCCTCGGTGAGCTGCGCGACCGGAAATCCGAGAAGCCCGGCATGGTCGTGGGTGTGCTCGGGTGCATGGCCGAGCGCGACGGCAAGGGGCTGATGGACCGAATGCCGGTCGTGGATGTCATGTGCGGGCCGGGCGAGTTGGACAAGCTGCCGGCCCTGCTCGACAACGCTGTGCGCACCCGCCAGAGCCTGGTCGCCGACGATCCGAACGCGGCCACCAAGTCCGTCAAAGCGGTCGCCCTTCAGG
>CAXBOF010000329.1:0-3548 GCA_963977205.1 uncultured Phycisphaera sp.
CGCCGCACCGACTCCGTGCGCGTCTCATCGGGTTTGGTCACCGCTCGCCTGTCGTCGCCCTCTTGGCGCACAGGCTCGGCATCACAGCGCTCCCGGCAAACCCGGCTCATCTCGAATGAATCGCCATGCTCGCGGTTGGATCTGTTGAGATAGTTGGCAAACGGGATCGGTCGATCCGTGCACGACACCGGCCGAACGTATCGGTGGCAGGCCTCGACGGCTCGATCGTATTGGACAGCTCCCGTGCGCACGACTGAGGTGTTGCGAGGCCGGTGCCGAGGCCGCGTGGTCCGGGAAATTCGCACACACAATCGCTGGAGGACGATGCGAAGCGATCTGGGGGGTTGCGCAAAGTCCGGTTGGCCCGCCCTGTTGCCGCAGGGCAACGGGCGGCGTTGGATGTGGCCCACACGAGACAGGAGCCGATGTGCGGACCGACGAGCTGGATTTCGATTTACCCGACGACTTGATCGCCCGCGAGCCCGCCCGGCCGCGCGATGCCTCACGCCTGCTCGTGGTCAGCCGATCGGACCCGTCGGTCCTGGAGCACCGCGTCGTCCGCGACCTTCCGGGGTTTCTGCGGGCGGGGGATGTCCTGGTCTTCAACACGACCAAAGTCGTGCCCGCGCGGTTTGCCGGTGTGAATCTCGATACCGGCGGCAAAGTCACGGGGCTCTATCTGGAGAGCGCCCCCGAACCGGACCACTGGCGCGTGCTCATCAAGATGCGCCGCCACCGCCCGGGCGCGCGGATCGGGCTCGACCTGAAGCCGGGCCAGACGCAGCCGGTGCAGCTCGAACTCATCAAGCGGGAAACCGACGACGGCGTGTGGCTGGTGCGCGTGAGGGGAGGCGAGGACGCGCTCGAGCGCGCGGGATTGCCGCCTTTGCCGCCATACATCCTGTCGGCTCGGCGCCACGCTGGCGAGGCCGAGAACCGAGACGAGGACGAGGGCGTCTATCAGACTGTTTATGCGCAAGAACCCGGCAGCGTGGCGGCCCCGACAGCGGGTCTGCACTTCACGCCCGAGCTTCTGCGCACACTCAGCGAGCAATCGATCGGACGCGAGGATGTCACGCTCCACGTCGGTCGGGGCACCTTCCAGCCCGTCGAAGTGGATGACCTCGAATCCCACCCGATGCACTCGGAGCACTGCCGGATCGAGCCCGGGGTGATGGATCGCTTGCGGAAGGCAAGGGCCGATGGCGGGCGCGTGATCCCCGTAGGGTCGACGAGTTGCCGAACCATCGAATCGTTCGCGGGGCGAAATGTCGAATCGGGCGAATTGGACACCAACCTGCTCATCTCGCCCGGCTACGCGTGGCAGGTGACCGACGGGCTGATGACCAACTTTCACCTGCCAAGATCCACGCTCATCGCGATGGTCGCGGCCTTGTTCCCAGATGGGGCCAACCGCGTGCGCGAGATCTACGCCGAGGCGATCCGCGAGCGGTACCGGTTTTTCAGCTTCGGCGATGCGATGCTGATCCTGCCCTGAGGATTCTCCCGGTTTGTCACGGATTCGCGCCCACCGGGGGCGTGTATGATCCGGGGCGAAATGCGGGAACGGAAGCCCGCTGACGCGGAGTGCGAAGATGGAACTGCGCAGGCTGATCGAAACGCTGGATATCCGACCAGCCGACGGCTCGGTGCCCGAGAGCACGCTCGGCGTGCGGATCAGCGATCTCACCGACGACAGCCGAACCGTTCTGCCCGGCTCACTTTTCGTGGCAAGGCCGGGCGTGAGCGACGACGGGCGGAAATACATCGATCAGGCGGTGCGCGACGGCGCGGTCGCGGTCTTGACGGATCAAGTGGGCGCCAAACTCGTCGATGGCGCGGAGGCGGTGGCGCTTGTTGCCGATGACGTCGCGCTGGCGGCCGCTCAACTGGCCGAGCGCTTCCACGGCAACCCGACACAGAAACTGAAACTCGTCGGTGTGACCGGGACCAACGGCAAAACGACGGTGGTGCATCTGCTTCACGGCATCATGAACGCCGCCGGCGTGCGCACGGGGATGGTCGGCACGGTCGAGATCGACGACGGGCGCGAGACGGCAAAGGCCGAGATGACCACGCCCCCGGCGATCGAGCTGAGCCGAACCTTTGCGACCATGGTCGATGCCGGCTGCAAGGCTGCGGTGATAGAGGCTTCGAGCCACGCGCTCGATCAGGGGCGCGTCGCGGGGCTTGCGTTCGATATCGGGGTCTTCACCACGCTCGGCACGGACCACATGGATTACCACGCCGATCGCGATGCGTACCTCAAGGCCAAGCGGCGTCTCTTTGGTTTGCTCAATGAGGAAGGCGTCGCGATCGTCAACGCCGATGACCACGCGTGCGAGGAGATAATCTCCGGCTGCAAGGCCCGCATTGTGCGCACGTCAATGGACAAGGGCGACTGGACCGTCTGCGTGCTCGCAAGAGAGATCGATGGCATCCGCGTGCGGATCGAGGGGCCGATCGGCGCGATCGAGGTGGGCCTGCCCATGATGGGCGATCACAACGCGATGAATCTGCTGCAGGCTGTCGCGGTGGCGCACGAGCTGGGTGTCGAGGCCGAGGCGATCGTTGCGGGCTTGACGCATCCCAAGATCCCAAAGGGTCGGCTCGAGCGCGTGCCCGGCACGGGCGATGTGCACGTGTTCGTGGACTTTGCGCACACGCCCGATGCGCTCGAGCGCACACTGCGTGAGATGCGCCGATCGATGGAAGAATCCAAACACGCGGGCAGGCTCTGGGTTGTGTTCGGTTGCGGCGGGAACAAGGACAAAACCAAGCGCCCGGTGATGGGCAAAATCGCGGGCGAACTCGCCGACCGGGTGGTGATCACGAGCGACAATCCGAGAACGGAATCGCCCGAGGCGATCGTGCGCGAGGTGTTCGAGGGCGTTGAGCCCGCGCGGCGGGCGGATGTGTCGCAGATCCCGGACCGGGCTGAGGCCATCGTGCGGGCAGTGGGGGATGCCGAGCCGGGCGATGTGGTGGTGATCGCGGGCACAGGGTTGTGCGCGAGTTTGATGATGTATCGCTCGCGTCGGCGTGCCTGCGCGGCAGGATGGATGTGCAATGAGTTTCTACACACCCGAATCGATCCGCGCAGCCATCGGCGGGACGTACCGCGCCAGGGCTGAAATAGTCAGTCTGGCTGGCGGCGTGTCGATCGATACGCGCACGCTCAAGCCCGGGCAGATCTTCGCGGCCTTTGTGGGCGAGAAGGTCGACGGTCACCGGTATCTGCACGAAGCGCACAAAGCTGGAAGTACGCTTGCGATCGTCGAAGCGGGCGGCCAGCTCCCCGAGGTTCTGCCCGAGGGCATGACGATCATCGAGGTCGAGTCGACGCGGCTGGCGCTGGGCAAGCTGGCGCGGGCGTACCGCAAGACGCTGACCTCGACACGTGTGATCGCGGTGACCGGGTCCAACGGCAAGACGACGACGGTGCGCCTGATCGATCAGGTTCTGTCAACCCGTCTTCGCGGGTCGGCCTCGGTTAAGAGCTTCAACAACGACATCGGTCTGCCGCTGACGATTCTGGCGGCCAAGCC
>CAXBOF010000330.1:0-3536 GCA_963977205.1 uncultured Phycisphaera sp.
GTCCGGCCCCCGATGCAGGCGTGAGCCGAGGCCGCCGCGATGGTCGCGGAGTTTGATCGTGACCTCTGACCACGCGCGGACAAACTCGTCCTCGCGGCCTTCTTTGACGCGGAATCGGTACATGACACAGTGACCCGGTGCGCTCATGGGCGCCAGGGTACTGCATCGGTGTGCGGTTGTTGGGGCGAGGGCGGTTTAGCTCTCGGGGTTCTTGGGCAGGTGCTCGAGGACCTTGTCGATGAGGCCGTACTCGAGCATTTCCTTGTCGTCGAGCCACTTGTTGCGGTCGGTGTCGGCCTCGATCTGGCTGGCTTCTTTGCCGGTCGCGTCGGCATAGATGCCGTAGAGGCGATCGCGCAGGCGGAGCATCTCGCGGGCCTCGATTTCGAGGTCGGTCGCCTGGCCTTCCATGACGCCCGAGAGCAGCGGCTGGTGCATCAGGTTGCGCGAGTTGGTCAGGGCGTAGCGTTTGCCCTTGGTGCCGGCGCAGGCGATCAGGCTGCCCATGCTGGCGGCCTGTCCGAAGATGTAGGTGCTGACATCGGGCGCGACGTACCGCATCGTGTCGATGATCGCCAGGCCCGCGGTGACCGAGCCGCCCGGCGAGTTGACGTACATGTGGATGTCGAGCTTCGGGTCCTCGTTCTGGAGGAATAGGAGCTGCGCGACGACGAGGTTGGCGATCTCGTCGTTGATCCCGCCGCCGATGAAGACGATGCGGTCCTTGAGCAGGCGCGAGTAGATGTCGTAGGACCGCTCACCCTTGCCGGTCTGTTCGATGACGATTGGAACGAGGTAGGACATGTTCATCCTCGGTGTGTGTTTCTGTTCGGAAGACGGGATCAGCTGAACGCGTGACGCTGCATGGACTCGGGCGGATGCTGGAGGACTTCATCGACGAGGCCGTAAGCCTTGGCTTCCTCGGCGTCGAAGTACTTGTCGCGCTCGGCGTCCTTTGCGACGGTGTCGAACGGCTGGCCTGTGTGATTGGCGAGGATCTGGTTGAGACCCTTCTTCATCTTGATGATCTGCTCGGCCTGGATCTTGATGTCCGAGGCCTGGCCCGTCACGCCGCCGTAGGGCTGGTGGATCATGACCTTGGCGTGGGGCAGGATGTATCTCTTGCCCTTCTGGCCCGAGGCGAGCAGAACGGCCCCGCCCGAGTACGCCCGGCCGATGCAGTAGGTCGCCACGGGCGAGCTCAGGAACTGCATCGTGTCGTACAGGGCGAGCGTGTCGTCCACGGCCCCGCCCGGCGAGTTGATGTAAAAGTTGATCTCGGTGCCCCGTTTCTGGTTCTCCAGATAGAGCATCTGCATCATGACCCGGGCTGCCGAGGAGTGGTTGATCTCCCCGATCAGGAAGACGATCCGGTTCTCGAGCAGCAGCTCGTCGATGGACATCTCTCGGGTGCGTTGGTAGCTCACGCTGCTGGCTGCGGGCATGTTCGGGTTCCTTCCTTGGCCCGGAGGGCACTGGGTGGCCTCAGGTCGGGGCCTCGCCTCATGGTTGTCGGCGAGATCGACCCGGAATCTTAGAACCTCATCCCCAAAGGTCGGCAGGAGATTGAAAAGTCTGTCGTTTATCTGTCGGTTGCTCAAGTCAGACTGCCGGACAACCGGGCGGGGGCGTTGCTCGGCCCCTCGGCGTTCCCTAGCATCACCGCCCCGGGCAGAAGGGTACGAGGCCCGCCCACCGGCCCTCAGACGGAATCCAAGCCAGTGCCTACCGCCATCATCAGCGATATCCACTCCAACGCCGAGGCGCTCCGGGCTGTTCTGGCGGACATCGATCGCCGGGGCATCGACCGGATCATCTGTCTGGGCGACATCATCGGTTACGGCCCGAACCCGCTCGAGTGCCTCGACCTTGTCGAAGAACGCTGCGAGTGGTCGCTCATGGGCAACCACGATTTCGGTGTGCTCTACGAGCCGACCAACTTCAATGCGCCCGCGGCCTCGGCGGCCTACTGGACCCGCGATCAACTCGACGCCGAGCCCGATGACGAGAAGCGTGCCCGGCGCTACGACTTCCTCGGACGCCTGCGTGTCCGCGTCGTCGAGACCGCGCCCGACGGCACCACGCCCATGCTCTTCGTGCACGGCTCGCCCCGTCGCCCCATCAATGAATACATCTTCCCCGACGACGTTGTGGGTGATCCCGACAAGCTCGGCTCGATCTTCCGGCGTGTCGAAACCATGGTCGCGGTGGGGCACACTCACCAGCCGGGCGTCTTCACAGACGAGCCCGATTTCTACCCGCCAAGCGAGATGACCGAAGAGACGTATTCCTTCGAGTCAGGCGAGAAAGCGATCATCAACGTCGGCTCGGTCGGCCAGCCCCGCGACGGCGACCCGCGCGCGTCGTATGTTGTGATGCACCCCGACAAGTTCGAGTTCATCCGCGTTGAATATGACCTGGCCAAAACGGCCGAGCTGATCAAGTCGATCCCGCAGCTGAGCGATCGGCTCGGCGAGCGCCTCTACGAAGGCCGCTGACACCCCAGGAAGGGAAACGCCCAATGGCGCAGCAGCCCAATCGACTGCTCCGAATCGTTGTACCTCTGATCCTTGTTCTCGTCGGCATCGGTGCCGCCGCGGCTGTGTTCGTGAACTCATCCAAGTCTGCCAATAAGCAGCCCTCGCCCGTAGCTCCTGTCGTGACGGCAGAGACGGAAACGAACGAGTCCAAGCCGATCGCACCAGCAGCAACGCCCGATCAGCAAACCGCAGAGAAGCCAGCCCAAGTCGGCGAGCCCGACACGTCGGTCGCCGATCAATCGGGGCAACCCGAGGCGAATCAGCCGGAAACCCATCAGCCAGATGCATCGGCGCAGCCGGTCGATGAGAGCGTGCTGGCCGGTCTTCGCGCCCGGGTGCAGGAAGCCGGCGCGTACGACGCGATCGGCGGCATCGAGGCCGACGGCCCGGAGCGCATGAAGCTGCACTTCAGCGACATCGGCGCGGGCATCAGCTCGCTCCGTCTGGCCAGCGAATTCGACAACATCCAGAGCGCGACGGACGACCGTCTGGGCAAGCCCGTCGGCGAGGAGCACCACGTCGAGCTGCAGTACGAGCAGATCAGCGGCTCAAGTGTTGTCACACCGTTTGCGGCTCTCTGGATCGAGGTCGAGGGCAAGATCGTCTCCCTCGTCGGCCGCGGCGTGTGGAAACAGGTCTCGCCGGGCTCGTTCGAGGCCATCGTCGAGAACGAAGCGGGCGAAGAGCTGCTCAGGCTCCGCCGAACGTACATCCTGACGGACACCACCAACGACCTGCGCATCGAGCAGCGGATCGCCAACGTCTCCGGTCAGCCCCTGAAAGTCCAGTTCGTGCAGTTCGGCCCGATCGACCTGCCCAAGGACGCTGTCACCTACGGTGGCGACAAGCGCCGGGTGCGTTTCGGTTACCTGCTCCGTCCCGAGCTCGACAAGAGCCGTCAGTTCGTCCAGAGCAAGAACTATCTCACGCCCCGCGCCAACGTGCTGAGCCCCAAAGACCCCGCCGCTCTCTGGCAGGACCCCCAAACGGGCAAGA
>CAXBOF010000331.1:0-3498 GCA_963977205.1 uncultured Phycisphaera sp.
CCACCAAATGGGGCCAACGATTTGGACCCATCAAACAGCAACCAATCGCCCCGGGGCTGGTGTTCCGGGGCGTTTTCGTCGATAGACTTGGGGCATGAAGAAGGTGCGTTTGCAGGCTGAGGCGGTCCAGAGCCGCCGAATTATTTTGCCCCGCTGAGGGGCTGCTGGCGTTATTCGCCGGGCTTGTCCGCTCGCGGGGCCGCCGATCCGATCGGTCGACCGCTGTCCTTTCTTCGTTTCCCGATTCCGAGCGCAATGATGACACCCCGGGGCGATGACCTCGGGTGTGAGGTATATGAGCCATGTCCGAAGCCACCGAGAAGCCCAACTACAAGAAGACGGTGAACCTGCCCAAGACGCAGTTCCCGATGAAGGCGAATCTGCTCCAGAACGAGAACCAGAGCATCAAGCGCTGGGACAAGCTGGGGCTCTACGAGAAGCTGCGCGAGCTCGGGCCGAGCAAGCCCAAGGGGCGGTTCGTGTTCCACGACGGCCCGCCGTACGCCAACGGCTCGATCCACCTCGGGCATTTGATGAACAAGTGTCTGAAAGACTTTGTGGTGCGCTCGCGCACGGTGATGGGCTGGGACACGCCTTATGTGCCGGGCTGGGACTGTCACGGCTTGCCCATCGAGCACAAGGTGATGACGGGCCTTGTCGAGAGCGGCAAGATCAAGAAGCTGCTCGACCTCGACGAGGACAAGCGCCGGGTCGCCATTCGGCGGGAGTGCCAGAAGAACGCGGAGAAGTTCCAGAAGCTCCAGGCCGAGCAGATGCAGCGGCTCTTGACGCTCGCAGACTACGAGGACCCGTACCTGACGATGCAGCCACGCTATGAGCGTGAGGTGCTGGAGGTCTTGGGTGACCTTTGCCGGGAGGGGCTGGTGTACCGGGCGCTCAAGCCGGTGCATTGGTCGGTGGACAACGAGACGGCGCTGGCTGAGGCGGAGCTTGAGTACTACGACCGCGAGGACCTGTCGGTCTTCGTGGACTTCGAGTGCGCCGATGCGGCGGATGTGTACGGTCGTTTCGGGCTCGCCGGTGATGATCAGCCGAGCGCCAAGCCGAGCCTGATGATCTGGACGACGACGCCCTGGACCTTGCCGGCGAATATGGCTGTTGCGGTGAATGAGAAGTATGAGTACGCGCTGGTGCGCGTGGATGGCAACATCACGGTCCTGGCGTCGGGCCTTGTCGAGCAGGTGACCAAGCAGGCCGACAGCGACAGCGTCGAGGTGCTGGCGACGACGACGGGGGACAGGCTGCTGGGTGTGCGGTACAAGAGCCCGCTGCGTGAGGATGTGCCGACGACGGATCAATCGCCCGACAAAGTGTGGACCGTTGTGCAGGCGGATTACGTCACGCTGGAGGACGGCACGGGGCTCGTGCACACGGCGACGGGCCACGGTGCTGATGACTATCAGACGGGCCTCCGCGAGGGGATCGGCGTCTACTGCCCGGTCAGGGGCGACGGCACGTACGACGAATCGGTGCCCGAGTGGCTGCGCGGGATGCACGTCTTCAAGGCCAATGCGCTCGTCGCGGATCGGCTGGCCGAGAGCGGGCATCTGTTCCATTCGAACAAGTTCATGCACAGTTACCCGCATGACTGGCGGAGCAAGGGGCCGGTGATCTTCCGCGCGACGGAGCAGTGGTTTGTGGGTGTGGACCGTCCGACGAAGCGCGATGACAAGTCGCTGCGCGATCTGGCGCTTAAGAAGACCGAGACGGATGTTGAGTACATCCCGGCGTGGGGCAAGAACCGGATGCGCGGCATGCTGGAGAGCAGGCCCGACTGGTGCATCAGCCGTCAGCGCGCGTGGGGTCTGCCGATCCCGAGTTTCACGCTGCCAAGCGGCGAGAGCTTCATGACCGAGGCGGTCGTGCGCGCGGTGGCGAAGGTCATCAGCGAGAAGGGCTCGGACGCATGGTTCACGATGTCGGCCGAGGAGCTGCTTGTGCACTACGACCCGGCGCAGGACAGCGAGTCGCCGCGGGAGCTGCGTGACGGCGAGGTGACGACCGCGGTTCTTTCCAAGGGACGCGACATCCTGGATGTGTGGTTCGAGTCGGGCTCGTCGTGGAACGCGGTGATGCGTGAGCGCTCGGACGGCGAGGACTTCCCGGTGGATCTGTATCTGGAGGGATCGGACCAGCACCGCGGGTGGTTCCAGGCTTCGCTGGTGGCAAGTCTTGGGAGCATGGGTGTGCCGCCTTACAAGGCGCTGCTCACGCACGGGTTCATGGTGAACAAGGACGGCAAGAAGCTGAGCAAGAGCTCGGGCGACACGATCGAGGAGCTGTTCAAGGAGTTCGGGGCGGATGTGCTGCGCTGGTGGGTCAGCTCGCTTGCGTACGAGAACGATGTGAAGGTTGATCACGAGTTCTTCAAGGGCGCTGGCGAGAGCTACCGCAAGGTGCGGAACACGATCCGGTTTGTTCTGAGCAATCTTGCCGACTTTGATGCCAAGAGTGATGGCGTGGCGATGGACGCGATCGAGCCGACGAGCCTTGATGCTTGGGTGCTTTCTGAGCTGGACGGGCTGACACAGAAGGTGCAGGAGGCGTACGAGAAGTATCAGTTCAAGACGGCTCACACGGCGGTGTTCAACTTCTGCAATGACACGCTCAGCTCGGTGTATCTGGCGGCGGTGAAGGATCGGTTGTACTGCGACAGGATCGATTCGCCCCGTCGCCGGCGCACGCAGACGGCACTGTACCGGATCGCGGATCAGCTCTCGCGTTTGCTGTCGCCGATCCTGTGCCACACGGCCGACGAGGCGTACCGATCATTGACGGACGACGACGAGGCGTGCGTGCATCTGCTTGAGGTGCTGCCCGAGTCCGGTGTCAAGGTGAGTGATGCGTGGGTGGCTGCGATCGAGGCGCGAGACGCGGGGCTCTTGGCGCTTGAAGGATCGAAGGAAAAGGGCATCGAGAATCCGCTGGATGCGGGCGTGAAACTGCCGGATGCGAATGGCTTGCTGGCGCAGCTTGATGCGATCGACCTTGCGGATCTGATGGGCGTGAGCGAGGTGACACTGGATGCGTCGGCCAAGCAGCCGAGCATTGTCGATCTTCGTGAACGTGAGCGCTGCGAGCGGAGCTGGAAGCGTGATGGCACGGTGCGCGAGCGGTCCGATGGCGGGATGCTCAGTGACCGCGACGCGGAGGCGCTCGGGCTGGAGTGAGCTTGCACTGCACGGCTTGCCGAGGACGGACAAGCCGTGGCACCCGATGAGAATGTTCTCGGACGCTTTGTGAGCCGGTGTTGAGGGGACGCAACACCTGGAGGGGTGAGCGTGCGCCGAATTGGCGGGGCTTTAGGGCTTGGGCGTTGACTCAACGCAACACTCGCCGATATCCAAGGGGATGCCTGAATCCCACAAAATCTTGATCGTGGACGATGATCCGTATGTCGCCGAGTCACTCGAAGAGGTGCTTCGCGTGGCGGGGTATGACGTGTCCAGTGCGCTGGGTGGGCGCGAGGCGCTGGCG
>CAXBOF010000332.1:0-3493 GCA_963977205.1 uncultured Phycisphaera sp.
TACGTTCTTGGGTGCCTTGAGAACAGGGATCGCATCGGCGCTGCTCTTGAAATTCGGCAACCCGCGACGGGCTGCTTCTTCTTGCCACTCTTCGCTGTACCCGTCGCCGTTGAAGATCACAGCCTTGTGGTCCTTCACAACAGCTCGCAACACATCGTTCACAGCCTCGTGCTTTTTCTCTTCGCTCGCGTCAGCACCCGCTTTGGATTCGATCTCGGTAATCAGGTAATCCAGAGACTCAGCGATGATCGTGTTCATCGTGGTCACGGGCCAGCTCGCGGTAGCGGTCGATCCCACTGCACGGAACTCGAACTTATTACCCGTAAAGGCAAAGGGCGAGGTTCGGTTCCGGTCGCCGGAATCGCGAGGGAGCTGCGGCAAACGATCCGCGCCCAGATCAAGCGTTCCGCCACGGATCGTGCGGGTGGGCTCGCCCTCTTCAAACTGCTCGAGCAGATCCGTCAGCATGTCGCCGAGGAAGATCGAGATGATCGCCGGCGGGGCCTCGTGCGCACCGAGGCGGTGATCGTTGCCAACAGAAGCGATGGTGGATCGGAGTAGATCCGCGTGCAGGTGCACCGCGCGGACAACAGCGCATAGGAAAACCATGAACTGCTGGTTGTCATGCGGGTTGTCGCTCGGGTTTAAGAGATTCTGGCCAAGGCTCGTCGAGAGCGACCAGTTTGTGTGCTTACCCGAGCCGTTGATCCCCTTGAAGGGCTTCTCGTGAAGGATCGCGTGCAGACCATGCCGCTTGGCGACACGCTTGAGCGTCTCCATCAACACCATCTGGTGGTCGCCTGCGACATTCGCGTTCTCAAAGAGCGGGGCGAACTCGTACTGCCCCGGCGCAACCTCGTTGTGCCGAGTTTGCACCGGCACGCCCACCCGCCACATCTCGCGCTCGGCATCGGCCATGAAGGCAAGCACGCGGCCGGGGATCGCGCCAAAGTAGTGGTCCGAGAGCTCCTGCCCCTTGGCGGGCCTGGCCCCAAAGAGTGTCCGGTCACAGATCAGAATATCGGGGCGCTCGGCGAGGAATCGGGAATCGACCAGGAAGTACTCCTGCTCACAACCCATCGTGCAGTAGACATTGTGGACACCCTCGCTCGTGCCGAAGTAATTGAGGATCCGCATCGATTGCTCGCTGATGGCATCCATCGAGCGCAACAGCGGGGTCTTCTTGTCGAGCGCCTCGCCCGTCCATGACACAAACGCGGTTGGGATGCAGAGCGTCGCGGTATTGACGCCCCGGATGATGAACGCCGGGCTGGTCGGGTCCCACGCGGTATAGCCCCTGGCCTCGAAAGTCTGGCGTAGGCCGCCCGAAGGAAAGCTCGACGCGTCCGGCTCGCCCTGGATCAGGGCACTGGTCGAGAGGTGCGAAACATAGCCCTGCTGGGGATCAAGCCGAAACAGCGAGTCGTGCTTCTCGGCCGTGGTGCCCGTGAGCGGGTGGAACCAGTGGGTGTAGTGGGTCGCGCCCTTCTCGGTCGCCCACTGGCGCATGGCCTTGGCGATCTCGGTGGCGACCCCCTCGTCGGTCATGGGCTTGCCACGCTCGACCGTCTGGATCAGCGCCTCGTAGATCTCCGGGGCGAGGCGTTCTCTCATTTTCGGGAGGTCGAAGCAGTCCTCGCCGAAAAGCTCCTCGACCGGGCGGAGGTCGGTCAGCTCTTGGCACGGATCGGTCATCCAGTAAGTGGCTGCTTCGACCACGTCTCGCCGGATTGATTCGGTGCCCATGAGATCTCCGCTGATTGCGTTGAATGTTGGGCGCCCACCTACGCGGCAGGCGCGGTTGTCCATTCTTTGCGCGCCGATGTCACAAGCAAGAAATCAGACGGTATTCAGACGCATATTCACGCTGTCGGTTCCGGCTGTATGCAACCAAGGGTGTGATTGCGCGCTTAAACCGAACCGATCCCTTCTGCCAATGTGAAGATCATTTCACTGGCAGCCTCGCTGGCGGACTTCCCAACTTTGGCCGCTTGGCCCAGATGACGCACCAGAGCGCTGCCCACAATCGCAGCATCGGCGTGCTGGGTCACCATCCGGACCTGCTCGGCTGTTGAGACACCAAAGCCCACGGCCAGCGGTAAATCGGTCAGGTCCCGAAGCTCACTGATCCGCGCTTCGATCTCGGGCAAGCCGCTGGATTCACCGGTGATACCCGCCCGGGCGATCACGTACACAAACCCGGAGCAGTGCTGAACGATCCGCCGAGCTCGATCGATCGGTGTGGTCGGGGCCACCAGCAGACTGACACAAAGCCCATTGGCTCGGCAGGCCTCCACATATGGCCCAGCCTCCTCGAGCGTGACATCGGGGAAGATGCACCCATCGAGCCCTGCCTCGGCAGCCTGTTTCGCAAATTCACCCGGGCCGCCCATGCGATGGACCAGAGAAGCCGAGATCATCGCCACCAGCCCAGCTTTCACCCTGTCCCTGCTCGCCTTCACCTGGTCGAGTACCGACCGGGGCGTGACCCCCTTCTGGAGCGCCTCGAACATGGCAGCCGCGATCACCGGGCCGTCGGCCACGGGATCTGAGAACGGAAATCCGATCTCGATCACCGAGGCCCCGGCCCCGTCAATCGCCTCAAGCAGGCTCGGTAGGCTCTCGGCCTCCGGGTGCCCGCCAACCACAAAGGGCATCAGGCCCCGTTTCCCGCTCGCGCGGAGTTCATCAAAGATGCGTTCGATCCGGTTCGGGGTGTGCTGAGTGGTCATCCCACAATCTCCGGCAAGTCGTAGAGGCCCTCGGTGAGCACCCGGTTGCCATCCTTGGTAATCAGCACATCGTGCTCGTAATGGACCGAGAGCGAGCCGTCAGCCGTAAAGACCGGCCACTGCTTGGGCTTGCTCTTGGTGTTGCCCGTCCCGACCGCGATCATGGGCTCAACCGCCAAAAGCATGCCCGGCTCGCACCGGACCCGCGAGTCCGGCCACTCACCCGGGAAGCTCGGAACCGAGTTGGACACAAAGGGAGGCCCGTGCAGCGAGCGCCCGTAGCCGTGCCCGCCAAGCCCCCGCGTCAGATGAAACCCGAAGTCCCGCTCTACACATCCTTGCACAGCCTTGGCCCATTCCAGGAGCTGATTGCCAGGCTTGAGCTGCTCGATCCCGAGCCGTATCGACTCGACGCCCGAGCGCATGAGCTTGGCAGCCTCTTCGCTCCGGTCCGCGATCGCATACGACCAGGCGGCATCGCCGATCCAGCCCTGATACGACACGCCGACATCGATCGAGAGCAGGTCCCCCGGCACGAGGGGCTGGCTTGTGTAGCCGGCCGTCCCGTGGACGACGCACTCGTTCAGGCTCAAGCACGCGTGCGAGGGAAAGGCCGGCGTGCGGGGGATGCGGTATCCCAGAAAGCACGATCGGCACCCGAGGTCGCGCAGCGTGGAACCGATGAACGTATCGATCTGCGCGAGCGTCATGCCCACGCGCACAAAGTCGGCGAACCGACGGTGCACCTCGACCACACGCTC
>CAXBOF010000333.1:0-3488 GCA_963977205.1 uncultured Phycisphaera sp.
CTCGTCCGATGATGTCATCCTGCCACACATCGTGATCCCGCCCGGCCCGGCCCAGGCCGTCAATGTCGCCTTCAGCATCGACCCGGGTGACCCGGAACAGATATTCATCAACAACAACAGCGGCACCAATACCTTTACGATCGGTTTCCGGATCGATCAGCACCAATCACAGTCGGGCACCGGGTGCATCTCGCCCCCGCCACAGAATCAGAACGCCTTCCCGATGACCGACAACTCGGGCGTGGCTTCGCAAACTGGCAATTGGATCCGCGCGATCGATTGCGGCGTGTTCGGCTGCCCGCCGGGCTGGAGCAACTTCCAGACCTTCCCCGCCCTCTGCACGCCAAGCGGCGACTGGATGCTCCAAGCCACGTGGACCAGCTTCACCTGTGAAGAACAGACCGGCGCTTGCTGCGACGGCAGCGCCGAGTGCTTCGATCTCACAGAAGCCGAGTGTCTCAACATCAACGGAGCCTGGCAGGGCGCGGGCACGCAGTGCATCACGACAAACTGCCCGATCCCAGAGGGCGCCTGCTGCCTGTCCAACGGCAACTGCCTCTTCCTGACCGAAGAGAATTGTGATCTGATCGCCGGCACCTGGCAGGGCGCCAATGTTCAGTGCAACGGCTCGCTCTGCCCGATCGGGGCTGCCTGCCTGCCCGACGGCACGTGCATCGAGGGCGTCACCGCGCTTGAGGCTGCGGCGCTGGGCGGCACATTCCTGGGTGTCGGCACGACCTGCCTGGATGCCAACTGCCCGCAGCCGACCGGCGCGTGCTGCATCACCTCGTCGGCCAACTGCCTCATCCTGAGCGAAGAGAACTGCAACCTCATCTCGGGCGCGGTCTGGCTTGGAATGGGAACCATCTGCGATGGTGACGGCGACACGATCCCCGACGGCACGTGCATCCCGCCCGAGCCGTGTCTGGCCGACACCAACGGCGACGGCATGCTCAGCCCCGCCGACTTCTCGGCATGGGTCGCGGCCTTCAACGCGCAAGCACCCGAGTGCGATCAGAATACCGACGGCGCCTGCTCGCCGGCCGACTTCTCCGCGTGGGTCGCCAATTACAACGCGGGGTGCTGAGTTTCAAGAATCATTTTCACGTATTGAGTCCAGAGTTTGGTTTGCGGTCACGGGGGTGCCGCTTGAAAGAGGGAGTGTCAGAAATGTTTGTGATCCCAACCGTGGTCCTTATGGCGGCCGCGACCCAGCAGCCCACCCACGTCACCGTCGACCAGCCCTTTGCGGCCTCGACCTCGGCAAACCAGAACGTCACGACGCTGACGCCCGCTCAGGATTGGCACAGCGCTCTCCGCGGCGCAGACACCGTCATCATGCACGACTTCGCGCTCAACTCCGAAACCAGCGTGATCCTTGATCTGAAACGCCGCGACATCGTTGATGCCAACGCGACTCTCCGACTCAACGAGGACGGCTCGTTCGACCGGCCCGACGTCGTCATGCTCGGGGGCCACGTCGCGGGCGACCACGACTCGCTCGCCTACATCGCGTTCAGCGACAGCATGACTCTGGGCTACATCCGCACCAACGGCGAGCAATACATCATCAGCTCAGGCCCGGCGGGTCAGGGCCTTGAAACCGTCATCTACAACCCGTCCGACCTGCCAGAGGGCGCAATCAACTTCATGGATATCGCCTGTCAGGCGATCGATGTCCCCGGCCGAGAAGTCAATACCTCAAGCCGGGGCGTCTCTTTCCTCGGCGATCCGCCCTGCCGCGTCGTCGACGTTGCTATCGAGACCGACACAGAGTTCCGTACCGATCTCTTTGGCGGCAACGCCTCGCAGGCGTCCGACTACGCCACCATGCTGGTCGGCGCTGTCAGCGAGGTGTACGAGCGTGATCTGAACGTCATTCTCAATATCTCGTTCCTGCGCATCTGGACCACCAGCGACCCGTGGAACCAGGGCGGCTCTGTCGACCAGCTCTACCAGTTCCAGGATTACTGGAACGCCAACATGACCGGCGAGCAGCGCAACGGCGTTCACATGCTTTCGGGCCGCTCGCTCGGTGGCGGGGTCGCCTATGTCGGCACAATCTGCTACGAGGACTACGACTACGCCCTGTCGGGCAACCTCAACGGGTTCTTCCCATACCCGCTTCAGAATCAGAGCAATCAGAACTGGGACTTTATGGTCACCGCGCACGAGTGGGGCCACAACTTCGGCGCGCCGCACACCCATCAGCAGTCGCCATTGCCTGATATCGATAACTGCGGCGACGGCGATTGCTCGCAGCTCCCGGGCACGATCATGAGCTACTGCCACCAATGCGGCAACGGCACCGGAGACGTCAACCTTAACTTCCACCCGCAAAACATCAACTCTTGGATGCTCGCCTACCTCGACGGCACGGGGCAGTACTCGGGCTTTGGTGCTGATTGCGATCTGACCGGCAACCCGCTCTGCAGCGAGCCGGGCTGTGTAGCCGACACCAACGGCGACGGCATCCTGAGCCCGGCCGACTTCAGCGCCTGGGTTGCGGCCTACAACGCTCAGGGTCCCGCTTGCGACCAAAACAGCGACGGCTCGTGCACCCCGGCCGACTTCAGCGCCTGGGTCGCCAACTACAACGCCGGCTGCTGATACCGATTCCGGACAAATATGCATTCCACAGGCCCCGGGTTTCACCACCCGGGGTCTTTTTTTGTCCCCAAGCACGCCATGTTTCGGCTTGAGAACGGGATCCGTCAGGGCGTGGCGGCCGAATGGCTTTCTAGAATCATTGGTATTTGACCGCCTCAGGCCCGGAAACCGGCCAGGAACCTGCAATCGGGGCGGATATCGCGTTAGACTCAAAGCAGTTGCAGCCCGGCGGGGCCAGGGTGGCCAACTCTGCGGGTTTGCATCAGGAGCAAGGTGGAACGAATGAAAACACTTCTCACGGCGTGCGGCGTCGCACTTATGTTGTCGTCGGGCGCGGCCACGGCACAGGACGGCTCAGGCCGGCAGATCAGGTCTCTCGACCTTCAGGGCCGAATCGTCACGGTGCCTTCGCCACTCATGGTCGATAACCGAGATATCGACCCGATCGCAACGCCCCTGCGTTTCGACGCGACGTATTTCAATGCGATCAACAACGCGACCCGTGTGAACATCGCAAACTTCCCGCTCGATCGTGCGACAACCATCGATCTTGAACTCGAGACGTTCGACGTTTTCGATGCCCAGGCGGTTCTGGTCCGCGGCACGGCCGACGGCGATGTGCCGATCGCTCGGCCGACACTGGCCACGCTTCGCGGCACGGTTGTGGGCATCCCGGACTCATCGGTTTACCTCGCCATCTCGCCCAACATGAGCAACGGGATCATCGAGATCGATGGCACAACCTATATCGTGTCCAACGGCAGCTTTCAGAGTGATAGCAACATCACCATCTACAACCTCAGCGATATGCCCGAGGGCCAGATCAACTGGATCGATTACGCCTGCACGCTGATGGAAGTGCCCGGTCAGGAATTCGC
>CAXBOF010000334.1:0-3480 GCA_963977205.1 uncultured Phycisphaera sp.
ATCATGGGCCTGCCGATGGATCTCTTGAATGTGAAGCTGCCCGCGTGGGGTATCGAGCCGGGTGTGGCGGCGTGATTCTGGCGGCGACGGGTCCGGCTTTGCCGCTGTGGATCGTGGCGCCGCCCTGCGCGATCCTGATGCTGATTCTGGCGGGTTATGTGATGGCGCTGCGCGAGGCGGAGGTGCCCGAGACGCGTCGGCGGATCCGCACGATGGGGAGCATCACGATGATGCTGACCCAGCCGTTGATTGTGTATCTGTTTGCGATCGCCACGCCGGCCGGTGCTCGGACGTTCATGCTGACGTGGGCGCTGCTGCTCGGCCTGCTGGGGATTCTGATCGTGCTCGCGTTGCTGGATGTGGTGAACAACATGCGGATCAGCGCCAATGCGCGGCAGGAGTTTCGCAGCGAATTGCGGAGTCTTGAGGAGGACGTCCGCCAGGCGATCGCCGAGGCCGAGGCAGAGAAGGCGACCAAAGAGGATGACCAGCCACAGTTGCGGCTGACGGATGGCGATGAGCCAGAGGCACGCTCGTGAGGGGCGGGCTGGCGCATCTGCTTTTGTCGCCCGTGAGCGGGCTGTACAAGCGCGAGATCACGCGGCGCAACGCGAAGTATGATCGTGGCGAGGGCGTGGTGACGCTCGACCGGCCAGTTATCAGCATCGGGAATCTGTCGGTGGGGGGCACGGGCAAGTCGCCGACGGTGGCGATGGTGGTGCGCACGCTGCGCGAGGCGGGGCACTGGCCCGCTGTCGCGATGCGAGGGTACGGCGCGAAGAGAACCGAGCACGGCTCATCGGACGAGGCCGACGAATACGGAGCGCTCTTTGATGATCTTCCGATCGTCGCCCAGCCCAACCGGACGCTCGGGCTGATCGAGATGTTCGGCACGGAAGCGGGCGTGCACGTGGACACAATTGTGCTGGATGATGGATTCCAGCACCGCAAGATCGCAAGGCAGCTCGACGTGGTGCTGATCGATTGCACAAGGAGCCCGATCGAGGATGCGTTGCTTCCGGCCGGTCGATTGCGCGAGCCGATGGAGTCGCTCCAGCGTGCGGACGCGGTGATCCTGACGCACGCGGAGTCGGTGAGCGATGCGGAGATCGAGCAGATCCTGCGAGCGGTGCTCGAGGTGAAGCGCGAGCTGTTGATCGCGGTGAGCGAGCACGCGTGGGACGGGCTGGACGTGACGGGCATTGATGAGCCGATGCCGGTGGAATGGCTGGCGGATAAGCGTGTGGTGGGTGTGTGCGCGATCGGGAATCCCGGGCCGTTCTTTGCCACACTTGGGGCGAAGTCGGCGGGAGTGGTGCAGGAGATCAGGCTTGGCGATCACGATCCGTACCGCAAGGCGACGGTCGATCGTCTGATCTCGGCGGCATCGGAGGCCGACGCGATTGTGTGCACGGCCAAAGATTGGAGCAAACTGCGGCATGTTGCGCCCGATCGCTGGCCTTCGCCGTTGGTCAGGCCAAGGCTGGGGCTCTTTCTGCGGACGGGCGGGCCTGAACTGGCCGATGTGATCACACGGACGGCCAAGGCGGGGGTGGAATAAACTCGCACCATGACTTCACTGATCGAAGCTATTTCAAGGCTCGGACACTTCAGGGCGCTCGTGGTGGGCGATCTGATGCTCGACGAGCTTCTCTACGGCAACGCGGACCGGCTCAGCAACGATGCGCCGGTGCCCGTGCTGCACGTCAAACGCACCGAGCATCGCCCGGGCGGAGCGGCCAACGTCTGCCTGAATCTCATCGCCATGGGCGGCGAGGTTTCTGTGTTTGGTGTCACCGGCGATGACGACGAGGGTCGGCGGCTGCGCGAGTCGCTCGAGCGTGAGGGCGTCGGGTGCGGCGGGCTTGTGACCGATGGCACGCGCCCGACAACGGTCAAGCGCTCGTTGATCGGTCTGGCGCAGCACCGGCACCCGCAGAAGATGTTCCGTGTGGATTACGAGTCGTGCGGGCCTCTGGACGAAGAGCCGATGGCTGTGCTCCTTGCGGCTTTCGACGCGGCGCTGGCGGATGCGGATGTGGTGTGCATCGAGGATTACAACAAGGGCGTCTGCTCGGAGGCGCTTTGTCAGGAAGTGATCAGCCGGGCGCGGGCGGCGGGCAAGGCGGTTCTGGTCGATCCGGCCTCGATCGCGGATTACACGAAGTACCGCGGCGCGACGTGCATCACGCCCAACAGGACCGAGGCCGAGAAGGCGACGGGGTTGAAGGCGGACACGCCCGAGGCGAACATCGAGATCGCGCGCATGCTGATGAGCGCACTGGATCTGGAGTCTGTGGTCGTGACGCTCGATCGTCACGGGGCGCTGCTGCTTGAGCGGGGCGAGGAGCCGGTGACGGTGCCGACGGTTGCCAGGCAGGTGTACGACGTCACCGGGGCGGGCGACATGGTGCTTGCAGGGCTTGCTGCGAGCATCGGTTGCGGGCTGGATTGGCTGAACGCGGTGGGCGTTGCCAACGTGGCGGCGGGGCTTGAGGTCGAGATTTTCGGTGTCGAGCCGATCCCATTGGCGCGGATCCGTCACGAGGTGCTCAAGCAATCGGGCAAGCTGCAGGGCAAGCTGCGCTCGGCCGAGCAGGCCCGGCTCGAGGCAGACGTTGTGCGCAAGACGGGCGGCAAGGCCGTCTTTACCAACGGGTGCTTCGACATCATCCACGCGGGGCACATCGCGATGCTCGAGAAATCCGCATCCCACGGCGCGATGCTGATCGTCGGGCTGAATGACGATGCCTCGGTCGAGCGCCTCAAGGGTCCGACGAGGCCTGTCAATACGCTTGAAGATCGTGCGCGTGTGCTGGGCGCGGTGGGTTGCGTCGATGCGGTCGTGCCGTTCGGTGAGGACACGCCGATCAGTCTGATCGAAGAGATCAAACCCGATGTGCTCATCAAGGGGGCCGACTACACACGCGAGACGGTGGTGGGGCACGAGATCGTTGAGTCCTACGGCGGGAGCATTGTGCTCATCGACCTTGTCGAGGGCAAAAGCACGACGGGCACCATCGAGCGGATGAAGGCCAAGTGAGCTCGCTGTGAGACACGTGGCGGTCGTGCACCGCAAGTACGCCGAGCTGATTCTTTCGGGTCAGAAGAAGGCTGAACTTCGGCTCACCAAAAACAGAATTGTGCCCTTCGGTGTTGTTCGGCGTGGCGACACGGTGTTCATCAAGATCGCGTCCGGGCCGATTTGTTGTCGTGCTAGGGTTCGCCTCGTTGAGCAGTACGAGAATCTCACGCCCACCGACATTCGGCGGCTGCGTTTGGCGGTCAACGACACGGTCATGGGTGACAGCGCGTTCTGGAAACTCAAGAGCTCGGCGAGGTACGCGACGCTCGTCCACCTTTCGCGTGTGGAGAAGTGTGATGAAGCGCCGGGGCTGACCCAGGCCCGCGCGGGGAATCCGCGGGCGGCTTGGCTGGTGCTGGGGGATGTGTAGATGACAGGCTGGAAGCCCGTCACAC
>CAXBOF010000335.1:0-3478 GCA_963977205.1 uncultured Phycisphaera sp.
GACGCTCAACTCAACGTCTGACCATCCGCTTCGAGCGGGTCGGCATCAAGACCCTCGCCGCTGCCGTCGCCAACATCCGCAAAGCCGAGAGCCAGTCAGCTCCAAAATCCTCAGATGTCGAAGCCAAGCCAGCGCTCGCCAACTCGACCCAGGCCACCGACGTCGAACTCGCCAAAAAACTCACCACGCTCCCCGAGAGCGTGATCGACCCATTCATCCCCCTCGCCGAGCGCCTGGCGACCACGCTTGGCCTCTATCGGTTCTCGGACAAGGGCGCCTCGCTCCTCGATTGGGCAGCCATGCAGACGGGTCTGGCCGATCCGCTGACCCGCATCCTCCGCCACGAACTCGAGACCCACTTCTCGACCTTCCGCCGGGCGCTCGACCGCCACACGGGCGAACTCGCCTCGCAACTGGCCCGCAAGGACAAGCCCGCTTTAGAGGCCGTGGCCCAGAAAGCCCCCGATGCCGGCCAGCACGCGCTGCGTCGGGCCCTCGCTCGGCGTTGATTCTTGGCATCACCCGGTTCAATCGGCCAACCGGAACCAGCGGCACAGCCCCGGCACGCCGCTTGCTTCCCCATCTGAACACGAGCGGAGCTCGGTTTTCTCGGACTTCCCATCACGCATCGACCCGCTGGCACGCCGGGCATCCGCGTTGATCTGTCTCTGGCATACGCAGCCAATCACGGCGGCTGCGTCACATGACACAGACAGGCAGGAGATGACCATGAGCGAGAGAGAATTCCAAAACCAGTTCAACAAACTCCTCGAAAAGATCAACACCCTCCCTAGCGATCAGCAGGGCAAACTCAAGGAGCTCGCCACGGATACCAAGTCCCGCCACGAGCAGATGAAGAAAACCATCTCCGAACTCCTGGACTCGCTCGACTACCTCCGTGTCAGCGTGAAATACCTCGTGTTCGATCTCGAAGCCACCCGCCGCGAGAACAAGCAACTCCGCTCCCTCCTCGAACGCCGCCCCGAGGGCGAGGCTTAAGCACGAGATTCCCGCCTCCGAAAGCACCCAATCCGCCCCCATTGGCAGGCCAGGCCCGAGAACGGGTCTGGTTTGCTTTTTCTGATGCGCAGCCGCGGGGACCATCGCGTAGCTTGGCAGGCCTGATCCGTACGATGGCCAGAACCCTGAAGGATTCACTCATGCACGCAACCAGACTGACCGCCGCCGCCACGCTTCTCTTGCTCGCCAACGCCGCCTCATCCGTGCACGCCCAGTGCGACCCGGCCACGATGTTCACACAGAGCGTCGATCTCGCCACGGGCGATGGGCCCTACGAGCTCGACGCGGGTGATGTCAACGGCGACGGCATCCCCGATATCGTCTCCATCAACGCGATCACCAATGATCTCGGTGTCTTTCTTGGCATCGGCGATGGCGCATTCGCGCCTGTCAGCTTCTACGCCGCCGGCGCTCAGGCTTTCGATGTGTCGCTCGGTGACATCGACAACGACGGCGATCTCGACGCGCTGATCGCTGACATCACAAACGACGCGATCGGCATCTTGACCAACGACGGCAGCGGGGCGTTCTCCATCGGCGCAAGCCTGCCCATTACGGGCGAAAGCCCCACACACCTCAAGCTGATTGATATCAACAACGACGGCGAACTTGACATCGTCGCCAACGCCGCCGTCGGAAACTTCATCAACGTCTTTGTCGGGGCCGGCGACGGCACGTTCGCTGCAGCCGCCGCGTATCCAGTCGGAAGCAGCTCCCAGCTCGCCGCCTACGGCGACGTCAACAACGACGGCCACATCGACATCGCTACACCAAACACCGGCTCTGACAACCTGAGCCTGCTCCTCAACAACGGCGACGGCACGTTTGCTCCACAAATCAGCATCCCCTCCGACGACGGGCCCGTCGGCGTTGCGTTCGGTGATCTCGACAGCGATGGCAACCTCGATCTCGTCGAATCCATCAACGGCACGATGAAGCAACGCGTCCGATACGGTGCCGGCGACGGCACGTTCCCGACGTCCGTTGACTACAGCGTCACCGAAGTGCCGGGCGACAACCTCCTCGCCGATCTCGACAACGATGGCGACCTCGACATCATCACGGTCTTTTTCAGCGGCACATCACAGGTCGCCACGCTCATCAACGACGGCGCTGGCAACTTCAGCGGGCCCTTCTTCTTTGATGCAGGTGCGGGTACCGCAGCAATCCTCGCACGCGATCTCAACAACGATTTCGCCATCGATCTCGTGACCGCCAACGTCTTCGGCGACAGCGTGAGCCTCCTGATCAACCAGTGCGGCCCGTTCCTCAGCATCACCAGCCAGCCGCAGAGCGTCGTCGCCACCGCCTTCGGTCCGGCTGAGCAGATGACAGTCAACGCACCGCTGGCCGATACCTATCAGTGGTACTTCAACGACGCGCCTCTGACCGACAACGCCCGGTTCACCGGCACGACCACCGACACGCTGACCATCAACCCGGACCTGAACACCGAGGGCACGTACCGCGTCGAGGTTTCCAATACCGCAGGCACGATCCTGTCGCAGAACGCGGTCATGGCCGTCATCAACACCTGCCCGGGCGATCAGAACTTCGACGGCAACCTCAGCCCCGCCGACTTCTCCGCATGGGTCAGCAATTACAACGCCGGCTGCGACTAAACCGCCAGCAACACCGTTAGAGCCTCAACCAGAGACAGTTCCCCTTCGGCAAGCCAGACCCTGAATCGGGTCTGGTTTGCTTTTTGCCCCAGCATGGCTTCCAGGGGGGCCGTGGGCGTACCATGCCGTCCCACGGAGCGGTGCCCGAGAGGCTGAAGGGGCCGGATTGCTAATCCGGTGTACGGGTTTACCCGTACCGAGGGTTCGAATCCCTCCCGCTCCGCTTGTTCACTTTGCCCGGTGATCGGCTCCAGTCTCGGCCTCGACGCCAGGCAAAAACAAAGGAGCCCGACATGACCCGGACCCCATCAACAATGCTCGAACTCGGCACAAAGGCGCCCGCCTTCGACCTGCCCAACTACAACACCGGCACGGGCGAAGAACGCGTCGCCATCCTCGACGCCGCCGGCCCCCGCGGGCTCCTGGTCATGTTCATCTGCAACCACTGCCCCTTCGTCATCCACGTCGCCGACGAGCTCGCCCGCCTCGGGCACGACGCCAAGGCTCACGGCATCGGGGTCGTCGCCATCTGCTCCAACGACACCATCAAGCACCCCGCCGACGGCCCGACCCACATGACCGAGGAAGCCGCAAAGCGGGGCTACACCTTCCCGTACCTCTTCGACGAAACACAGGAAGTCGCCAAGGCCTACAAGGCCGCCTGCACGCCCGACTTCTTCCTCTTCGATGCCGACCTCAACCTCGCCTACCGCGGCCAGCTCGATGACGCCCGCCCCGGCTCCGACGAGCCAATCACAGGCAAGGACCTCCGCCGAGCCATCAACGCAGTCGTCGCCGGCGAGGACGTCGGCACGGACCAGAAGCCCAGCATGGGC